>JAAVXK010000085.1 GCA_022790615.1 Lachnospiraceae bacterium | reverse complement strand
CCATCACCGTCAATAGCTCTTAACACATTTGCAACCGACTGACGGACAATATCAACACGCTCACCAACACCCGTCATTGCAATCTCGCTGAGAATACGCCTGTAGTTTATATTATCAATTAAGTCCGCGTCAAAAGCTCTGAGCGGGCGCACCAACGCAAAACATGGCGCGCAGTATTTTCCTGCTATGCGAACATGCATATTATTATCCGGATTCATTATTTCATTAATATGGTTCAGCGATTCGGCGAACATTTCAATATTCTTACCGTTTCGCCAGCTTTTTGTATATGCAAGCATTGCAAGCGTATACGCATTTGGGAAATATTCGTCCTCCTCTATGTAGGGAAAATTATATTTACGTTTTGCATCCTCATTGTATTTTGTAATTTCATCCAGTGAATTAATTTCTAAAATACGCTGAAAACCCCTCAAAGAGGTATTCTGGAATTCCTTCAAATCCTCATAATCATCACCGTAACCAAGCATTGCCTGCATCGTATATATCGTAGCTATCAACCCATTACCGTTGTTGACCGCCAGAAACCTGTTTTTAAATCGCGGAATCTCCGGCGGTATGTAGGAAAACTCTTTACTCATAATTTCCTCGTCGCGCATGGCCGCTACAAAATTCGCTACAATCGGATGACTTTTAGGGATACGGTAATATGAAAGCAGCCTTGCCGCCCTCTCCCCATCCTGAAGCGGCGTCTCGTGCAGCACCCTGCCGCGCCAGTTGTCCCAACTGTGCATTCCGCTGCCAATGTAGCCGTCAGGCTTGACGTAGCTCTTAACAAGCTGATAATAGGGCATCTCGTATATTTCTGCAAGCATTCCCGATTCCTCATCAGCAGATATATCATGCAATATCTCTTTTCGCAGACGATACCGGATTACGGGTCCCGCATTTTCTAAAAGAAAATTGACCGAGTTTTTTAATTTCTGCATTTTGTCACTTCCATCATAACACACCTGCGATTTTCCCCTCCAATTTTATAATATTCATCTTGTCCCTGCTCAACATTCTGAAAGCCCACCGACTTGTAGCAGCGATAAGCGGGTATGTTATTTTCAAATACGCCAAGCGTAACTTTCCCGACCTTTAATATTTCAAACGCATACTTCAGGGCCAGTGACAACATTTCTTTCCCGTAACCCCTGCCGCGTTTCATATCGTCCACTATAACAAATCCAAAACGAAGCGCCTGATTACCATTATCCGTGAATCTCATAATCATATGGCCCACAATCCCGTTTTCGTCAACTGCCGTCATAGGATAAAATCCGTCGATATCATCTGATAAGTCCGTATACTGTCTGTTCATATCATCCGGTGTAATCGGAAAGGTTTCATACCTGTCGGCGCACCAGTTCCTGAAGCTTATCTCGTCCTTACACCAATTGACAATATACTGCGCATCACTTTTCCTGTAAGGACGCAGGCTGAGAGAATTTTTCCGTAAATTTTTCTCCATAATCTCATATATCTGTATTACTCCGTTTTCACATTCCCATATTCCATGGTCTGTCGTCTTATAACCTCTGTGCATATACATAGAACACGCGGGAAGCGACGCGTCGATTAATACCTTGTCAAAGTCTTCTGCTATTTTCTCCTCAAGGCGGTTCATTATAAGCGTACCGAATCCGCACCCCTGTTTTTCCGGCAGAACATATACCCTGCCAATGTGGTTGGCATCACATGCTCCCGTTCCTATAATCCGCTCATCTTCAAGCAGAATATACAGATTGCCGCTCCTTATATCCTCTTCTATGTGTTTTCTGCTGTGATGCTCACTAAAAAAATCTACAATTTCGGGCAGGTAGTACTTGGGATATGTACACCTGATTGTCTTTTGAACCAAATCATATATTTCTTCCATGTTGTCCAAAGAAGCTAATCTGTATTCCGCCATCCTGCCGCCTCCTAATATTTTTTGCTACTTTCTGCGATCTCTCTAATATTTTCTTTTTAATTTCAGTCTTTTAATTTCAGTCAAAGAAATTAAGTACGCTGCTTTATCAAAAATATAGCAGAACACAATTTTCCTGTCAATCATATCTCTCTCACCCGGGATAACCGTATAACGTCCATTAACGGGAAAGTACACCGAGGGTCTGTCGGAAATGAAAGCTCATGAAACAGGGAAAAATAAAGGACTTAATAATCAAAGTAGAGAAAATTGTATTACAAAGATTTGGAATTGATTAATCTGAACTTGAATATTAACAACTATAATAGAGCAAAGATTTATACCTGCGGTCAAAAATACTAACCGCCGGTATAAAATAATGCATGCGAAATTGCTCAATCTTTTCTATATTCACTCCCCGGAAAGCAGTTCCCTCGGAGAAATTTTCTTTACACGCAGCGCCATCAGGCAGGCTGCCGCAAATGCAAACGCCACGAGTCCGATTTCCTCAAATATGATGAACACGACCGGAACAACAAAGCTGCATTTTACTACTCCTATTCCGCCGAGAAACAACGCCGTCAGCGGATTGATAATACGGATACTTATAATAAACCCTACTACTGTCGAAACTAACACCGACGGCATGAAGCTTAGCGCCGTCTGCAGGACAAGCTGCCGCGTCGTAAAGCCGAGAGCCTTTAAAATACCGTAATCACGCTTTTTTCCGCCTATCTGAGTTCTGACAAGAAGGTATATTACAAAGATTACAACAATACAGCTCAAAATCATAACTGCCGCAACAATAATTGTTATGAGTGAAACATATACTTTGCTCGTTCCCTCTAAAACCGCATATATATTATACACAACATTTACGTCACTTCCGAAATACTCTGACATCTCACTGTTAAATCCGTCGATATCCACTCCGTCCACAAAATCAATATAGTAGCTGACGTTTTGCAGGCTGCTTATTTTTTCAAATGCCTCACGGGTCATAATGCAGTCCTTTCCGAGGTTGTTTGTGTTCTGTATAAGCCCGGAAATTATATATTTGTCCTCGGCATTTCCAATTTTTAAGGTTATCTCGTCGCCCACAGTGAGTCCTCTTTCTTTTGCGTACTTTGCGGCGACCGCAAACTCGTTACCGTATTTGGGGAAACGTCCTTCGATTGCCATACTCTGATTATTCAGCTTGGAAGAATCATCTATTACCGATACAACCAGTGATACCCCGCCAACATGCTGTACCTCAACATTGTTGTTTGTGAACAGGTAAAATTTTTCGACACGGCCGTCGTTACGCAATTTTGATATAAACTCATCCTCCCTGTTTAAATTGATGTTTATGCACGAATCCGCAGACTCTCCCGCTATCATATCAACCATGGGTTTAATATCTTTCAGTACATTCTCGAACATAACACCCGAAAACACGATGATAAGGGATATAACAAGCATTGTGACGCAGACCGTGACATTCTGTTTGAGGCCGGAAAATGTTGTCTTCATTGCAAGGGCCGCGTTAAGCGGCAGCGGGCTTCTGTCAAGAGGTACTCTGTTTTTCTTAAAACTGTGCGTGCCGATTCCCTGCCGCAGCGCTGTAATCGGCTCAATTTTTTTAATCTTCCCTGCTGAAAGATACACCGCCAACGCGACGGCCCCCGATATAAATATTACCGTTATCATAATCGGAACGGGAAGAATCTTCACTCTATATGGAATACCCGTCTGGGCAATCATCAATCTGTTGACTGCGGGAAATATGCAGTATGAAAGAACCGTGCCAACCACCGAGGCGGCGGCTGAAATGCCCGAGAACTGCATAATAAGCGCGGAAACGAGCTGTCTGCTCGTGTATCCGATTGCTTTTTGCGCCCCTAGATTCTGCATGTTTTCCCTGATATAATTCGCCACATTTGAAATGATGACGACAACGCCGATTAACAGCACAAAAAATGCCATCGCGCTCATAATTCCCGCGCAAATCATCTGCGAAATATAACGCGAAGTATTGACTAATGTATAATTATTTCCCGCAACCGTAACGTCCGGAAATTCCTTTGCTATCGCTTCCTTCAGGGATGTTTCCATCTCCTCCCCGCGCATTTTGTCATTAATTCGTATTGAAACATATACGGACTCCGACGCACAGCTTTTTTTTGAATACTCAAGAAACTTATCCTCCGTGAGCAAAAATGCATACAATCCACAGTTATGCGAGCCCGCCATCGTGCTGTTAAAAAAACCGCACACGGTATATTCGAATTTTTCATCATATATGTTTAGTTCGATAGTATCACCGACTGCATAATTATTCCCCATTCCATACAGCATGGGAAGATATATTCCGCCAGTGTGGCCGCCCTCGTCGGTAATCTCAAACTCTCCCACGTCTCTTGCAAGTGCGTCGTCCTTTTCAAGAATCACGCCAAGCTGAGAGGTTTCCCCGCCGTTGTATTGAAATGAAACGGGGGAGCAAAAAGCCCGGTTTATGGAATAATCCGTAACGTCAGGATTTTTATCAAGCGTATCCTCAATAAACCTGTTAAAATCCTCTCCTACGGTATACGCAGCAATATTTACATGGCCGTCGTTTAACCTGTCATGATAACGCCCAAAATTGTTCTTGTAATCCATTGAAAGCATGAGCCATATGTTCATCATCAGCGATGATAGAATAACGAGCGTTATAATCGCAACGGTCTGCCCCTTCGCCTTACGGATGTTCGCACGGGAAATCAATACATTTCTATTAAAACTGCCGCCCATATCACCACCCCATTTCCGTCAGGAAATCTGATAGTTTCTTGTGCCGCATCTCATCGCCATGCTTATACTTGCCCAAATCGCACTCTCCCATGACAATACCGTCGCTTAAATACAGAATACGGTTTCCCCTGCGCGCACTGCGCATATCGTGCGTAACCATCACAACGCTCTGCCCCTGATTGTTAAAGTCTGTGAGCGTGTCGAGAACATCCATGCCCGATTTTGAGTTAAGCGCGCCCGTCGGCTCATCAGCGAAAAGAATCTCCGGGGTATTAATCAAGGCACGGACGATTCCCGCTCTCTGCGCCTCGCCTCCGGAGAGCTGCGCGGGAAATTTCATTATAGTTTCCTCAGGAATACCAACCAACTTAAACAGCTCCCTTGCACGCCCGGCCAGAGCCTTTTTGTCTTTGTTTACAAGCAGACCTGCGGCAAGAACATTGTCAAGAACGCTCATCGAATCAATCAGGTACATCTGTTGGAACACAAAACCGCAGTGTGCCTTCCGAAACAGTGCAAGACCGTCGGAGTCCAAATCCGATATAACCTTTTCACCGAATGTTATTTTGCCGAGAGTCGGCGTATCCATCCCCGAAAGAGCATACAAAAGAGTGGATTTCCCCGCTCCTGACGCCCCCATGATAACGGTAAAATCACCTTTGTACAGCTCCAAATCAATATTTTTCAGAACGTGCTGCAGACTGCCGCCGCTTGAAAAGCTTTTGCTGAGACGTTCCGTTTTTATCAATATCTCTTTCATCGCAAAACCTCCCTTTCACGTTCTGTTATACGCTCTTAATCCTTAACTGTCTTTAATCAATCCTTAATTATTCCTTAAATATATAGCCGGTAATTATTTACCGACAACTGCAACGGGCACTGCCGTTCTGCGGCATATACATATTCATTCGAGTATGCATCCCTCCTGAGCGGATATATAAGAACCGCTCAGTGAAATAAATATCGTTACCTCAAGCCCGTGTTTTCCGTTTTTTAGAGTAAGACCGCCCCGCATTTCCTTCATAAAAGAATCGGCAATATACAGACCAAGCCCGGCTCCCTCCACATGCTGCGAGTTTACACCGCGCTTGAATTTTTCCTTAAGCAGCGACAGTTCATCCTCCTTAACACCGCCGCCATAATCCTCTAATGTAACTGCAAGACATTTTTCATTCCCCAACATTTTAATTCCTATTTCCATATCAATTTTTGTATTGGCGTATTTATAGGAATTGGCAAAAATGTTGTCAAAAACCTGCTGCAGGCGAAGCTTATCAGCATATATCATACAGTCGGGAATATGTGGGATTTCTACATAGTGAAAATAATCTGCACTCTCAAGCATGTCTTGAAGTTCCACGCTTTTCATGTCGGCCGCCTCTACTGTTAGCTTTGATAGTTCTTCCAGCGTAGCGGAAAACAGATTTGTCACAAGCGTGTTTATCTGGTCGGCTTTGTGAATAATCTGAGAGTAGTTCTGACGCTCTTTTTCGTTTTTTGCAAGCGCCTCACCTACCTCGGAAGCCGCTTTGATACTTGCAACAGGGGTTCTTATGTCGTGAGAAAGTTTTACAACAAGCTCTTTCTTTTCCGCATTTGCACGCGCCTCGGCAAGCCTTGCTTTTTTTAGTTCCGCGCGCATTATGTCAAAGCTTTCGGTAAACGCGCCGAACATGTTTCCTCTGTCCATTTCAAGCGGAATATCAAGATTGCCTCCCGCTACCCTCCATGCAAAATCCTTTAATTTTGCAAATGGTTTTACTATTCTTTTGTTCATATATAGCAGATAGATTACCAGACCCACGCATTGAATAAGAGCTGCAAAAACAAGAACTACGCAAGTTTTCCGTCTGTCTTCTGTAACCGCCCGCGCAGTGTCGTTGCATATAATTATTTTTCCCAAAGGATGTCCGTCTTCGTCAATATCAAGAATCGTATCTCGGTGAATTACCGCGGCGTTTATACTCTCGCTGAGCCCCTGCCTCGTCGCAAAAATCACATTCCCATCACCGTCAAGTACCGTATAATCAAGACTTGTGTTATTTTGATGATTTTCAATTCTATTCCAGTCCTTACTAACAGACTGTACGGCTTCATTTACCTCTACCGAATCCTGCAGACTGTTGTTATCTGTATGAAAAAGACAAAGTAAAATTATTATTTCAGCAAGAAAAAACATAATTATGCCAGTCATGAATGCTTTAAATTTCATTGATTTTCTCCTTGAAATTTGTATCCTTCACCCCAAACGGTAATTATATAACGCGGATTACCTGCATCGCGTTCGATTGCTTCGCGTATTTTTCTTATATGGACGTTAAGTGTTCCGTCGCCGGTGAATCTGTCCCCCCATACCTTTTCAAATATTTCTTTTTTTGTAATTACCCGGTTTGCATTTTTGATGAGGTAGGTTAGCAGCCTGAATTCCATAGACGTTAATTTTACTGCATTACCGTTTACAACTGCCTGCTTAGCGTTAAAGTCAACTTTCAGCCAAGCATCGGAATAGGACGTCTCTTCACTCTGCCCATAACGCTTCAGCACAGCCCTGACCTTAGCCAGCAAAACGCCAAGCGAGCAGGGCTTTTGTATATAATCGTCACCGCCTATATTTAACGCGATAATTTTATCGTCGTCGCTCGACCTCGCAGATATGAACAGTATTGGAATCTGTGTTTTTTCTCTAAGTTCTCTGCAAAGTTCAAAACCACTTTCATTTTCGAGATTAATATCAAGAAGAAGCAGTTTTGCCGTATTATGTTCAAAAAAACTGCGGCACTCAGGCGCGCTGTATACTACAGCCGCGCTGACCCCGAAAAGATTAAAGTATTCCGCCGTACTGTCCGCAAGCAGTTGTTCGTCATCAATTATAAGACAGTCGTAATTCATTATAATCCTCCAAAAACTAAATATTTTATATATATTTCCCTGACATGCTTTGCTATGCACACGTTTGCTTTTGAATCTGTCCTCCCTTTGGTTTTCAAGTGGATTGCCGGTATAATACGTTAGGTCAGAATCATTATATCATCTTTCGAATATGTTAGGCAATAAGCCGGTTATGGTTAAAAATGTAACCATAACCGGCTTATTGTTTTATAAATAAAAGCACTATATAATATTGGCTCTATTCAGTATAATACTTTACAACTGTCATACGGTCCATGCATATTTCCTCAAAATCGGATATATATCTTTTGTCAATGGTTGTTTTTACTCCGTAGTATTGACTAATAGAATTATTTCTATTATTATTTATTTGAATCAAAAAAAGAAAGGAGAGAAATATGGCAGGTAAAAATAATTTAATCACAGGTATTACTGATTTACTTGTACTTGCGATGCTTAACAAAAACGATAGTTATGTATATGAAATAACAAAAACTATAGAACAAGCCTCAGAAGGATTGCTGTCTATATCACAAAATACGATTTATACCGTAACTTACAAGTTAGAGCAGGAAAACATGATTTCAGAATATCCAAAGCTCGTAGGCAGAAAACGTACAAGAATTTACTATCATCTTGAGCCTGCCGGAAAAGAATACTTTAATCAGTTGCTATGGACTTATCAAAACATGACATCAGGGGTACATAATATTTTAAATTCATTACAGAGAGGTGAAAACGATGAATAAGCTTTGTAAGCATTATATATCCGATGTTAAGGCATTATTTCCAATTATGCAAAAACCTGAGAAACGATATATTAAAAAATTATCTGATACAATCGAAGAATATTGTGAAGAAACATCTATAACTTCCATGGATGCCATATATGACAGTTTTGGCAGTCCCCAGGATATTTTGACAGAATATTTTTCAATTGCGGATACTCCGTTTTTAACCAAAAAAATTAAAATATCCAAATGGATAAAGCGTGGTATAATTACTCTAATTGTTATTACTCTGATAGCCGTAAGTACATATTGTATTAAAATATATCGTACACAAAAAGTATTTGAAAATGAAAAAATGTTTTCTGAAGAAATGGGGTTAAATGAATGAATAGGATTAAACTGGGAGGGATTTAAAATGAAAAAAATTGTATCGTTATTGCTGTTAATTTTAACTGTAACATTATTTGAAACTGATATTATTAAGGCTTCAGGTTCTTCTATTGAACCTTCACGTGAAATTATATATTTAGAAGGAGGATACTATCTTGAAACTTCCATTGAAGATGTTCCTGTATACAATACGATTTCACCACAATCTACAAACACAATAACAAAAACCAAAACTGCCAAATATAAAAACAAAAGCGGAACAGTATTATGGACTTTTTCCATAACAGGCACATTTTCTTATGATGGTACTACTTCACAGTGCAACGTATGTTTTCACAGTGCAAGTGCACCGGCAAAAACATGGCGCATCAAATCAGTATCATCATATAAGAGCGGCAACTCTGCAACAGCAACTGCTATTGCGACACATTCGAACGGAAGCCAGTCGCAAGATATAGTAAAACATTTAACCATCCAATGCAGCAGTACAGGCGTGGTATCGTAAATACCATGTAAGTATTACATAATATTTTACTTTATTGCAAAGGAATTGTCATCAACAGGTAATTCCTTTGCAATATTTATATTTTTTCTAAACGGATGTTTCTAAAAATTACCCATTCATATGTTTTTCATGCATGTCTCGCAAACCTCGTCAACCTACTCCATATCGATTACAATATTTTCGAAACATAATAGCCGACAGAATAAAGGCCATGAGTTCCGCGGCCGGCGTCGCAAGCCATATACCGTTCACGCCAAGCAGTAGTGGCAGTACAATCATGGCAATCAGCATGAATGCAAAAGACCTAGAAAACGCCAGCACAGCTGAAACCACTCCGTTTGACAGCGCGGTAAACATTCCGCTGGCAAAGATGTTAAATCCAATAAAAAATAACGCTATAATACATATCCTGTTTCCGGTTACGGCCAAATCATAAACCGGATTTTCGCGACTTGCAAATACAGATACTAATGGCTTCGTCAGTATAAATGATACAACCACCGATATAACAGATATAGCCGCAATAACTTTAAAGCTGAACGCCACCAGTTTTTTCAGCTTTTTGCGGTTTTCTTCCCCGTGGTAAAAACTTATCATCGGAGCCACACCGTAGGAATACCCCGTGTACAGGGAGCTTGCAAACATCAGCACATACATTATGATTGTCACAGCGGCGACGCCGTCCTCCCCGACATAATGAAGCATTGTCCAGTTGAACATCATCGTGATAATTCCGGTGACAAGAGCCGTCGCCATTTCAGAACTCCCGTTTGAAGATGCACCTGCAAGGACTTTGAGCCGAAACGCCGGTTTTTGAAAATGCAACAGGTTTTTTTTGCTGCTGAATACAAATAATCCTGCTATGGCCGTCACAGAATATCCAAGTCCTGTCGCAACCGCCGCTCCGGCGATTCCCATATGTAAGACTGCAATAAATACATAGTCCAGCGCCATATTTAAGACTCCGCCCGTCACAGAACATATTAAAGAAAGCGTCGCCTTTTCACTCGCTATCATATATAGCGTAAAGTTATTCATCAAGAGAATTGGCACCGTAAATAGGAGGTAACGGCTCAAATATGTTACACAGTAGCCCTCAACATCCGCTGAGAGGTTCATACTCGCAAAGATATAATTCATTGTCATATATCCGACGGTACACATTATAATTCCGACAAATATATTTACCAAAATAAGAAATGTAAAATCTTCCCTAGCCTCCTTATCTTTCTTTTGTCCCATTTTTTTCATAATTACAGCGCTTCCTCCCGTGGCAAGCATGGTTGAAATGGCAGTAACAAGCTGTATGATCGGAGCCGTCAGATTGATTGCCGATAGCGCGTCCGTTCCAATCAGATTTGACACAAAAAGACCGTCAACCATCGTATAAAAGGACATAAATACCGTCATGGCAATGGTCGGAACGGCAAACTTCAAAATATTACCCAGTGTCACGGGCTTTAAATATACATTTTTATTTTCCATAAATTTTTCTCCTCATATGTTGTATTTTATTTCTGTAAATAGTATCATAAACCGTACAGTAGCTGTACGGTCAATAGCAAAATGAAAATAATTTGTTCATCCTGCACTCGTGTCCGTTTAGCGCATAAGGCCACTGCCTGCAGGAACCAACTGTACCGTAACACCGCACTGTTTGAATCTACACTATCTGGAGGAATATGAAAATGGCAAAACACCGCCTGCTTACTATCGGACAATTTGCGGCGATGCATGGCATCAATAAAAAAACTTTGATGTGGTATGACGAAATAGGGTTGTTCAAACCGGCCGCTGTTAACCCTGAAAACGGATACCGCTGTTACGACTACCATCAAAGTCCTATACTGGAAACCATTCTTTTGCTGCGTGAGTTGGATGTACCAATAACAGAGATACATGATTTTATGAAAAACCGTTCCGCCAGCAATATGAAACACCTTTTGGAAGAAAGAATTGCGGACCTGGATATGCAGATTACGCACCTGCAGGCGGTCAGAAAGACTTTATGCAGCCATTTTTCCGATATGGAAACTCTGCTTACAATGGATTTGTCCAAAATCAGTATTGTAGAAAAGGAAGAACGCTGTCTGGTTACAATTGACATAGACAGAGACACCACTTTTGAAAAGGAAGTAGAGTTAATCACCTCTGAAACGGTAAAATACGGCCTCGGACGCCTGCATGACGCCACGTACGGTTCCATGATATCCGTTGTAAATATTCAAAACGGCCGTTTTGACAATTATACAAAACTGTTTATAGAAATTCCGAACCTAAAGCAAACAGACGGCCTGCACATACAGCCAAAAGGCAAATATATACAGGCCTTTCATAAGGGAAGATGGGATAAAATACCCCTGCGGTATCAGGATATTTTAAATTATGCCGAACGGCAGGGACTTACATTATCAGGCTTTTCATATGAAAAGGGCATTAACGAGGCCGTCATTGACCGCATTGAAGACTATATAGTAAAAATTGAGATACCAGTAAAATCAAACGATTAAGACGCTTTAAAGTTATACACCGGCTTCATAATGTCAATGATATCAACCGAATCACGGATTACATCAATAATATCATCAAGCGACTTGTATGCCATGGGAGCCTCGTCAAGCGTATCTTCATTAACGGATGTCGTATATATTCCCTCCATTGCCGATTTATATGCCTCCATATCCAAAGATTCCTTAGCCTGCGTCCTGGACATAATTCTTCCGGCCCCATGCGGCGCGGAATAATTCCAATCTGGATTCCCCCTTCCAACCGCAATCACCGAGCCGTCGCGCATATTGATGGGAATCAGAACCTTCTCGCCTGCATGTGCGGCTATAGCTCCTTTTCTCAAAATCATCTCCCCGGTATCAATATAATTATGTATGGTATGGAATCCCTCCGTCCTAGTCATCCCGGTTCTTTCCAAAATAATCTCCGCCATACTTTCCCTGTTTCTCCTGGCAAATCTCTGACATAACTCAACATCATGAAGATAGTCTTCCAAAAACTTCCCATACAGCCAGCATATATCCTCCGGAACTGACAAAACATGTGTTTCATAATTGTTCTGAAGCTCCTTTAAGGCATCCTGTATTTCGGATTTTCTACCCTCTTCTTTATAAGTGCGAATAATCTCATCTTTTTGTCTGTAATAGTCTTCTTTTCCCATATGCAGTTCAACCGCCAGCCGCTGATAGATTTCCGCAACCTGTTTTCCAAGATTTCTGCTGCCGGAATGTATTACAAGATAATAAGTTCCGTCAGACGCTCTATCTATTTCAATAAAGTGATTCCCTCCTCCAAGAGTTCCGAGCGACCTCTCCAGCCTTTTTGTATTTTTCAGGGAGCGGTAGCAGCGCAGAGCCATTATATCAAATCTCTCTCCCTCTTTCCTGCCTTCCCATACATTCATTCCGGAAGGTATATAATGGCATGTTTCATCGATCTTTTCAAAGTTCAGTTCCTTATCTGCAAGTTTTACGGTATACATTCCGCAGCCAATATCTACTCCCACTATATTCGGACACACTTTGTCCGTAATCGTCATCGTCGTTCCGATTGTGCATCCTTTTCCGGCATGGACGTCCGGCATAATCCTCACTTTGCTGCCTTCGGTCAAAGCATAATCGCACATCTGGCGAATCTGTTCTCCCGCTGTCTCCTCTAATACCTTTGCATAACATATTGCAGTATTTACTTTTCCGTTTATCTCAATCATATTATCATCTCCCTACTGACTATAATTCTTTTTAAACGCATTCCGATTATACGCATCCCAAACTTTCTTTTTGCTGCAAAGCGAAATATTCCCATGCAAATACGTTTGCATCCATCACAGGCTCTAAAGAAACGTTTATTTAGTTGCCGCATCATTAGAGCCTATAGCTATGCCGATATCCGTGCATAGCGCTCGCTACACAATATATCCATCATAAATGTATACGGAGACAGTTTCCCTCCTGCAACCATCGAGAAGATTCGCGGCGTCGCCCCGGAAATTAACGCCACACCCTGCTCATTCTGTGTAACCGGCTGCTGTCTGTTTCTGCTCGCAACATTCCAGAAAATTATGTCCGGCAGCTTATAGCCGTACTTTTCATATTCCTTCCGCGCATTATTATAATTTGTATCGGAGGCATCCCTTACACACATATCAAATTCCATATCCGATATTATGATAAGTTTTGCAGGAAGTTCTTCCTGTGAAACCTTATTACTAACCGCCGCCCTAAGAATCAAATGAAACACTGCTTCCAAATTGGTATTAGCCACTTTGCTAAAGCCCGTCACATAACGCAGTCTGTCCGCAAATGTATTTCCTTTTATCTCAATGAGCTGAGGTCTTTCAGAAAACTCAATAAAGTGATTCTTAAAAATCCCCTTATTATGCTCCGCAAAATAAAGTCCTAACGATAATGCCACCGCCGCCGGAACGGGTTTGCCGCCATAATACATGGAACCTGACGTGTCTATAACCGCAATTGCATTCTCGTCTCCTCCAAAGTCCGGAATTGACGCCCAGGATGCATTCAATACATTTTTCTCTTCCGGAGTGATATCACGCATAAAACACCCGCTTCCAACCCATCCCATATTCAAATACGGAGTCACAAGCTCGTACGGGGCGATGTTATCTGCATGAAGCACAGCTTCTCCTGCAGACGCTTTAGATAAGAACTGACTATATCTCTTGGCATCATTCCGCATAAAAGCGTTTCTATATTTATACATAGCCCTGGAAGGTTGTTTTTCATAATCAAAGCTATAATCTCTCTCCCGGAGATGATTTTCAATAATATGAATCTGCCGGCGCAGAGCAGCGACTGCTTTTCTATACGACGCGTCGTTAAGGCCAAAAGCCGCGGCTATTCTTTTTGCATTATTTATTGTCCGCGCATTAGACGCATTGACGGAAGGAAGCCATTTGGCTAATAACGAAACCGTTCCGCCAGCCTCATACAGAGCCATGTCAGCCTCAAACTGTTTCTTTATGTACAAAAGCATTTCTTGTTCGCATGGTGTATATAATAGCGTGAGAAGGTCGTCATAGCGGCCATATTCCGCCACATTAACAATATTCTTTTTAACCGAATCGGGTTCATTTGCCGCCAGCCAGTTTAATATTGTACGAAATACTTTTCTTTCTCCCAGTCCGCCCCTGATATCCCTGGCAAAGAAAAGAAGTTTCATGGCTATATCCGCATTCTCAGTATATGCGCGGATAAATCTGGAGATAATCTCATCTTTACTTTCACGGCGAAGCGCCCCTATAGACGCAAAAAGGTCCAGGCAATCCGAACCGGTTGTTTCATAAGATACCGCTCCGTTCTCAGTCAACGCTTTATTTGCTTCCCTCTTAATATAATGCAGCATAATAATCTCCCCCCTATATACCGTCAAAAAACAAGGCGCCATATTACACTTGAAACGGGATTCGAACCCGTAAAAGCCTGAGTCTTCGTCAGGTGCCTGCCATAAGCGATTCATATGTGATTGCTGTTGGCGCCTTTAACGACATTCTAAACACCTAATGGATATTTATCATGGAAAAAAAGTTGCGAACACTCTACTGTCCACAACTTTTCTGACGAATTAACCGCTCTTTTATGAGGTTGATAAAATGGACGGGCGCCACAACCTTTACCATCGGTCCAAATGACAAAATCCGAATCACTAATTCCGTCTCATCATCCTTGTCATAATGAATCGTAACTTTGTACCGCACGTCGTCAATCTTCTCCGCCTGCTTTTCAAAATGTGCAAAATGAAGCAGTACGCGCTCTAACGCATTTCGGCGGTCAACAAGTTCAAACACCACGCTTTCCGGCTGCTTAACTTTTTTATGTTTAGGTGAGATATGATAATCGCCTATATATTTCTCACATTTCTTTATCCTGCCAAGATTCACTGTCCGGTCTAACTGTCTGCCGGAGCCAATCAGCCGGAACTTGTCATCTTTCTCTGAGTATTCCAAATACTCCGGCAGCAAAACCGTCTGAATCTGTTTTCCTTTGTGGTTGTCCATTGCTATACTGAGCGGATAACGATTCCTGATGGCGTCTAATATCAATTTGAAATTCGCCCTGTAAGCCTCATCTCCATAATCATCCCCATCTGAGTAACGGTCAAATATACTATAATCATCCGGAGTAAATAACGGTTCCACATCAGGAAAACGAATCGGCTCATCCTGAAATAAGCGTATCCTTGGGTCGAGTGAAACCGCTTTTAACCAGCGTTTTTGAATCAATGTAAGCGGCATGGACGGTTCGTTTTGAATAATAGTCGTTCCGCCCGGTTTTATAAGCTGCCATCTTTCTTCATACAACGCCGGTTCTATATTCAAAATACTCTCGGCAAACGCATGCTTCTCAACAATCTTTCGAAGTTCATTTTTCTGCAGCGGATGGTCAATCGCGGCTTTAAGTATCTCCGTTACCGCATTGTAATATGCGCTGTAAAGCTCGCTAAAAATCATATGCGTTCACCGCCCTCCAAACCATACATCTGATACATTTTTTCAATATCGCCCCTAAACTGATTCTCAAGTTCAGAATCCGAAAAGTGAATGTCAGTAATACGGCATATAAAGGTACGAATCCATGGAATCATTTCACTTGCATCGAATATGTCTGCCGTAAAACGGCTTGTATTGTTATCTATTTTTTCCACGGTTCCGCAGCGTCTCTCACGCTCAAGTCTTTTATGTATATGCTGTTCGTAATCATTATAATGAACCGTAAATTCTACATGCTCCATACGCTGTCCCGACCTGCCTTGCGTACTTATTCCCCACATGTAGGGCAGCATACCATTTAGTTTTTCCCGCAGCTCGTCAAACTGGGGACTTTCCTCATTTATTTTTACGGATATAATGTTATCAATACGAAATGATGAAATCCTATTATACATTGGAAAATAGGCCATAAGATACTGCCGGCCGCTCTGAACGCTGTCCATGATTCTAAGCGGAACGACAGCTTTTTCTAAAACACAGTCATTACGCCTGTTAATTGTCTCCATTGTAATCGTTTTTTTTTCACTCATTGCCATAAAGAGCAGACAGACAATTTCACTGTCAATTGCGCCGGTAATATAGTGATGCTTAAACGCAAACATTTCTTTATGCTTTGATTGCTTATCTAACAAAAAGGAGCCTATAACCCCGCACGGCGCTATCTCAGAGAAATAATCAAGCATATCCGCATCAGGCAGAGTATTTTCTTCAATAGTCCTGTAATAAAGTACTTTTCCCTGTTTCTCCGTAACAAGAATACCTTCCGTGACATATTCTTTCAACTTCTTACGAACCGTAGATACGTCAAATATTCTCGGTTCACTGAACGCCGATACATATCGGTCTACCTCCGCTGTAATCTCATTTATATTCAATGCCTGCTCTGCCGAGGCAAAGATATCCATCAGTATAAAATGAAGCGTAATATCCCCGTCCGTGAAGCTCTTTGCCTTCCACGCCTTGTATAACGGGTTATGGCGCGAAATACGGCTGTCAATAGAAATAAAAACGTTTTTTCCATCCTGCGTCTGACGAAACTGCATATAATCGCCGAGCCAGCTTTCCAAACGCCGTCGCTCGTCATCATAAGAACGCCCGCTCTTTCGCGTGTACTCATTGCGGCTTTTAAAACCGTAAACATAAAATTCCCGCATATAATCCCTAATACAGTTAAAATTTTTTACAACCTCGCTGTAGGCCATGAGCCGCCCCCCTCGCCGTTATATCATGCCGTTCGCAAAAAACAATATCTAAGGAAACACTGATTCAGGCGCTTTCCAAAATACATCTTCTACATCCCGCCGAGACCATTATAAGCAAAAACTCTTACATTATCAATATATCTCGGCTTGTTTTCATTGACCGGTATAAAAAACATGGTATAATAATTCTGCTAAAGCGGTGTATTATACCGGAAAGCCGCAGGCTTTCGACTGTGCACTGCTCACATGACACCTGATTCGCGAATTGCGTCCGACCAAAGGGAGGACAGATTTAATGGCGAACCGTGTGCAAAAACACATTTTACAGAGCAAGAACCCAGGAGAAACCGCATGTTTTACAAAATGATACAAAACAAGTGCAAAGAGTGGTATAATTCAGAACAATGCACCGTAAAAAAAATAATAGAATATATAGAAAAAACCGGGCAAATGAGAGATGCCCAGATTGAAGCTATCAAGATCTATCTGTTCCTCAAAATTGCCTGCGGGTGTTTGCCGTTGGAGCATTTGTTTAGAAACGGCTATTTTAATACCGTTAATTTGGACAATATAGAATTATCCACTTCCACTCGTGTGTATTTGGAAGAAAATCCTGCCGCTGCGGCTCTATTTGAATATTCACTTCTTAAAAATGATAAAGGCGAACAGGTTTCTGAAAAGCTTGAAAAGCTAATAAAAGGACAACCGTCAGGAATAGACTATGACGGGTTTTTTAGCAATGCATTTTACGGTATATCTTATACCGATTATCTATTCAGTCTGCCAATGGGAGCCGGCAAAACATATTTGATGGCTGCGTTCATATATCTTGATTTGTACTTTGCTTTTAATGAACCGGCCAATCCGGCTTTTGCGCATAACTTTATTATATTCGCACCTTCCGGCCTGAAATCTTCGGTAGTTCCAAGCCTTAAAACAATACAGAATTTTAATCCCGCGTGGATTATCCCCGAACCGGCGGCAACCGATATTAAGCGTATGATTTCCTTTGAAATTTTAGACCAGGGGAAAACCTCAAACAAATCAAATAAAACCAAGAACCCGAATGTTCAGAAAATTGCAAATCATCAGCCGCTGTCAGAACTCTTTGGGCTCGTTGCCGTCACAAACGCTGAAAAAGTTATCCTTGACCGTATCAAAGAGAAAAAAGGCCAAATCCGTTTGTTTGAGGAAAGCGACGACGAGAAAGACAAAAAGGCAAATGAACTGCGCAACTTGATTGGAAAGCTGCCTTCATTATCTATTTTTATCGACGAGGTGCATCACGCTGTCAGCAGTGAAATAAAGCTTCGCGCGGTTGTTTCCAAATGGGCGCTGAATCATACAGTAAATTCTGTTATAGGTTTTTCAGGTACGCCGTACCTCGACAAACCTGAAAAGTTCAATATTGCGGATTCACTCTCAGTCGGTACGGCTGAAATTACCAACATTGTATATTACTATCCCCTTATTAACGGCGTAGGCAACTTTTTGAAACGCCCGGTTGTCAAGATTGCTGATTTTGCAGACAGCAGCTTAATTATTGAAAAAGGTGTCCGTGAATTTTTGGATACATACAATTATACCGTCTATGCAGACGGTTGTACGGCCAAAATCGGAATATACTGCAGTACCATTGAAAAATTAGAGGAGACCGTTTATCCCTTAGTGTCACGAATTGTAGAGGAATATGGACTAAGCAAAGACATGATTCTCAAGTTCCACAAGGGAAACAAGCAATACAAAATACCTGCCGACAGTCAGATGCAGTTTGATATATTGGACAAACCTGTATCAAGGATTCGAATCATTTTGCTTGTCCAAATCGGCAAAGAGGGCTGGGATTGCCGCAGCCTTACAGGAATTATCCTGTCCCAGAAAGGCGATTGCCCTACAAATATGGTATTACAGACTTCCTGCCGCTGCCTGCGTCAGGTTATTAAGGACAGCCCTGAAACTGCTCTGATATACTTGAACAAAAGCAATGCAGACAAACTAAATATGCAGCTTGAACAACAGCATAATATTTCTCTCAGGGAGTTTACTTCTGCCGGTATTACGAAAGTGCCTCTAAAACGTTTTAACCGCGCGGCGCATTTAAAACTACCTAAAGTTAATTTCTATCAGCTAAAAATAAGCTATGATACTTTCACAACTGAAAAAGCCAATCCTGAAAGTGATATATTGCATTCTGCAGATTCCGCACGTATTGCAGACGGCATTATAAGGACGACAGACTTCTCCATGTACGAGGGGGAGACAAGTATTAGCATTGACGATACAGAACACGGTAACGAATCCGCAACATTTAATACCTGGATATATGGAATTATGAAGGGAGGGTTTGGTATACCAACCGTTGCTAATCTGATGGAATATACTGAACAATTGAATACCGTTTATTTGAAAATAACATACGAAAAGAACAATTCCCGTTATTTCAGCTCTAAATATAACCGCAGTTTGGTAGAGTCAAATATACGCAAGGCTTTCTGTGATAAACTGGACTTTGATACTACGGAGGAACTGATACCGGAAAGCGCAAACCTTTTGAATATAGCAAATTTTACATCCGAAATCTATACGGACAGCCCGCACGACTACTATCCGGAACAAAAAATAGTAGAAGCTATAATTGCGGATGATAGGGGAAAGCTAAAGATTGACACTAAAACGCAGCAGTTAATTGAGCTTGCGATTGAGACCGGTAATGAACAGTTCGCAAAAGACTTGCAGTTAAAGTCGTTATCACACAAAAACAAAAACCGCTCGTTTCATTATCTGCCTTATCATACTGACAGCAGTTTTGAACAGAAATTTTTAAGGGAAGTTTTATCACTGGATGAAGTTGAAGCGTTAGATTTGGAAGTGTATTACAACGGCGACCGCACAATGACCGAATTCAAAATCAAATGCTACAAACAAGACAACGGTAAGCGCAGATATATCGGTGTTTATACGCCTGACTTTCTTATTGTAAAACGCAATGACAATGAAATCTACAAGGTTATTATCGTAGAAACTAAGGGCGAAATTTACGCCAATGACCCCACTTTTAAAGAAAAGAAAAACTTTATGGAAACAGAATTTTTATGGCTGAATAATACCGCATACGGCTATAAACGCTTTGATTATCTGTATTTGGAAGATACATTGCCCGAAAAAGACAGGTTGACTTTAACACATCGTAAAATATGTGATTTTTTCAGGGAAGACGCCTGATTATTTGCTTGCAGATACAAGGCGCACAGTAAATTATTTTTTAATATATTCAGGAAGGAACGATTCATTATGCCTATTAAATATGTACCATTTATTCCGGAGCCGGTCGAAGGACAGGCTGTGCTCGGTAACTTTAACAGAATTCTGAAATACAAGGGAAGCGATGATGTTCATATGACATTGCAGCGGGGTATGCCTTTATACGAGATGGAAAAGCAGGAAACCGTGGGAGAAAACGCCGACGGTAATATGATAATCCGCGGTGAATGCGTCTCTGCATGCGCCTATCTTAAAGAAAATGGCATTCAGGCCGACCTTGTATATATAGACCCGCCTTTCGCCAGCGGAGCAGACTACGCAAAGAAAGTATATATTCGCCGTAATCCAAAAGTTGCGGAAACAATTGCACGGGCCGAACAGGAACTTAACGTTGACGAACTCAAAGCCTTTGAGGAAAAAATGTACGGCGACGTCTGGGATAAGGAAAAGTATCTTAATTGGATGTACGAAAATCTTATGGCAATTAAATCTATAATGAGCCCTACGGCATCCATATATATAGAACTGGACAGTCATATTGGACACTATGTGAAAATATTATTAGATGAAATTTTTGGAGAAAATAACTTTATAAACGAAATTATATGGAAAAGAACGTTTTCGCACTCTGATGTCGGACAGGGCGCGAAACATCTGGGCCGTTTACACGATGTTATATTTTACTACAGCAATTCTGAAGAATATACGCTTAATACCGTATATACGCCGTATTCTGAAGAATATATAAAGAATTTTTATAAATATACCGATTCAGACGGCCGTAGATACCGTTTGGTTTCTATGTTAGGTCCCGGCGGCGCAGCAAAGGGAAACCCAAGATATGAGGTGATGGGCGTAACCCGTTACTGGGCTTTCAGCAAGGAAAGTATGGATAAAATGATTGAGAAAGGTCAGGTAGTACAGACAAAACCAGGCGCCGTTCCACAGCGAAAAAGGTATCTCGATGAATCAGAGGGCGTTCCACTGCAGGATTTGTGGATGGACATTCCCGCTGTATAGGGAGGCGCGTTGGAAAATGCAAATTATGCAACGCAAAAACCCGAAGCTATGTTAGAACGTATTGTAAAATCATCTTCTAACCCTACTATGGTCGTTGCCGACTTTTTTGGCGGCAGCGGCGTAACCGCTGCCGTTGCCAGCAAACTTGGCCGCAAATTTATTCATTGTGATATTGGATTGAATTCTATTCAAACGACCCGCGACCGACTGAAAAACGACGGCGCGGAATTTGATGTGCTTGAAATTAAAGACGGCGTTCAGCTTTACCGCAATCCTGCCCAAACTATGGATAAAATTAAGTCTTTAATTCCCGGACTGAAAAATGAGGATTCCCTTTCCTCTTTTTGGGAGGGCGCCATTACCGACAGCAAGTTCGGCACTGTTCCCGTCTACGTACCAAATCTAATGGATAGCTCGTCAAAACTGCTTGACAAGGTTACGATGAACCGTATTATACATCAGGCGATTCCGGATTTGAACGATACTATCAAAAAAGTAATAATCTATTACATAGATATTACGGATGAATCTGATATTCAAAAGTTCATCAAAGAGGATGACAGCACCACGGTTGAGATAGAACTCCGTGACCTAAAAAACATTCTTGACGATGTTATTATGGGTGATTATGCCGAATTCCACATGGAAGAAACCCACGAAAACCTTTTTGGCGGCTATGCTGTTACTATTGATAAGTTTATCAGCGACCGCGTACTGACAAAAATTCAGGAATTTAATGAAAAGGCTTTCTTCAATTCTTCATTAAAAAAGCCGTATAAACCAATTGAGATTAGTGAAGACGGTTTGGAACTTATCGAATTTCTGAGTGTTGACTGCACAGAGGCAGATGGCAAGTGGCATTCCGACAGCGAAATTAAGATTGACAAAAACGGCTTTCTTACTGCCAATGGTAAAAAAACCAAAGAATTTTGGGACGGCTGCATTTACAGCCAAAACAAGCCGCTTCGCCTGAAAATCCGAAACATATGCGGCGACGAGACAATATGGGAGGTTACGTAATTGTATAGCGAACAAGATACTATACAAGTATTTCGTTATCTGCCATAACCGCCTGACACAACCTCATCGCTATTAATATAACTAGTGTACTGACCGCATTATATTTAGTCAAATTCCGCAGAATATCTGTTCATCTGCAAGGCGGTTTTTTGACGGCGCAGCGATAGCTGCGTCGATTGAATCTTTAGCCCATTTTACAAAAATGAGCCCTCGATTATTTCATTTATCAATGAAACACTCTAACATCACCAAGTAACCGGATGTTCCCATTATCCGCAATAATTGCGCCGGCTTTGAATGCAGTGGCGTATACTGTTTTACCACGTTCAGCGACCACTCGCCGAATAGACGCATCTTGTACTTCAGTTTCTTCGTAATGAACTTCCATGTAGAAACCACTCAGGTATGGTAACCCTTCATAATAACGAAATTCAGAATAATCGTCATCGGGCGACAAATGATACTCTGCCAATTGAATTACCGCACCGGCGCTATATCCCATAATAATTCCATTGTGTTGCATTAGAACATCATATAAATCAAATTCTTTGATTCGCTCCATCATCCTGTCCGGCAAACCGCCAGTAAAATAAATGATGTCTGCTGTCTTAATTTTCTGCGCAGCGGTCTCTTTGGTGTCTGTAAAGTAGTTGATAAAACTAATTTTTTCTTCCGGAATATCATACGGTTTAAAACCGCCAACGATTCCACTGTAATATTTACCCTTATCCTTACCATACAAAGCATCCCAGTCTGACAGGGACTTTACGCAATTATCACGAAAAGAAAATGCCACAACAGCAACCGAATGATACGGCTTTATATAATTCTTTAATTCATCATAGAGCCAAGGAGTATCTATATCAAATCCTTCAAGTAAAATGTTAATCATTGTTTTGTTAAGCCTTTCTATTAAAAATCTTTTCTTCCATAAAATTAGCGGTATCATTAATACCATTACTGACAGTTCTCTACGTTTCCGCATTAAAACAAAAGGAATTGCCTGAAACAGTTCTTTCTCCAAAGTGTCAGCAAAGCGCTGTATCGGCTCTGCAAGCGTTTCTGCATAATCAAAGGTCTTTTTATCATTCTTATATTCCAACGGATTTCTGCGTACTTTCAAAGCGATTTTGAGCGCATCGGGATCGCAGCAAAGATGGTTATTCAATGCCCATTTTGCAGCTTCGGTTTTGGCGATAATCTTTCTGGTACGAAGCGTGTAGATTCCTCTTGCTATATCCAACATCCAACCGAAGGAATAGAAGCTTCACTCAGTTTTTCGCGCGTATTTTCTAATCGTTTCGTAATGGCGTTTTATATCGGCATATAGCTCGTCAAAAGCAAAGACAACCGACTGTTTTCGTCTGTTTTTAATCTCCTATAGTCCTTCATGATATATAGCTGAAACTTAGGAGAAATCCAAGTTGCAAAAGACATTGCAATATCACTATAGGCATATGTCCCGCCATATCGTCCTGCTTTTG
>JAAVXK010000124.1 GCA_022790615.1 Lachnospiraceae bacterium | reverse complement strand
TTTATAGATATGCTAAAAGTTCATTCATAAAATCTTTTTCAAGACTAATCAGTTTTTGTGTCAATTTTGTGCTTTTTTCATCGGCAGTGCAGTATTTGTTAATATATTCGCTGAGACTTTTTATTCCCATATTACATCCGTCTACTAACAGACTTGCAATCTTATGGTTAGAATTATCAAGCGCAAGCTTAACCTCCGTTCCCATCTCAGCCATAGCCATTGCAAATTTGTTCGGGTCTTTTTCATTCTGATAGGCCTCATTTAACATTTCATGACATTCATCCCCGAGCTTGATATGGCTGTCATTATATTTTTTTATAAGCGATTTAAGCTTCTGGTCCTTAACATGGTCCATAACCTGCTCCATACTGCTGGTTGCAGACTTGCACCCGGCGTTACACTCTTTCAAAAGGTTAATTGTGTCTTCATTCATAATATATCCCTCCGGTTCGGATTGCTTTATATAGGAATTAGTATTAACGAAACGGCAACGCTATATTCATAAATTTGTATTACTTTTATCCGTTTTTAGTGTAAAAAAGCATTACGTACAGCAAAAACACGGCCTCTCGGATTCTATCCAAAAGACCGTATTTTAAATATGAATTTGAAATTACTTATTCAGTTCACTCAAAGCCGCAAACCTGTATCCCTTTCCCTCAAGGAAAGTAAGAACATCGTCCAGCGCTTCCATATTGGATTTTGATATATTGTGCGTAAGCGTTATCGCACCTTTGTGGTAATATTTTTTAAAATGCTCTACAACGTAATTCTTTCCGGGTTGTTTTTGCGTATCATAGTCATAATATGCAATACTCCAAAATGCCGTTGTGTAACCCATCTTCTGCAAAACCTTTAACACACGGCTGCTGAACTCACCCTTGGGCGGCCTGATAAATTTGTCGAGTTCATACCCCGTTTTTTCCTTAAATAGCTTTTCAAGCCCCCTGACTTCTTTTTTAATATCTTTTACAGATTTGGCAGGAAGACTTGGATGGTTAAGCGTGTGGTTTCCAACCAGATGCCCTTCTTCTTTCATACGCTTACAGAGCTTTGGGTTTGATTCGACAAATGCCTTTGTAACAAAAAACGTCGCCTTGACGCCATGCTTCTTGAGCGTATCAAGCATTTTTGGCGTATACCCGTTTTCATAACCGCAGTCAAACGTAAAATACATTACTTTTTCTTTCGTCTTGCTGTCATAATAATAGGCGTTATACTTCCTAAGATTCTTAGCCGAATCCGCGCCTCCTGAAGGTTTGTGTTTTTCCTGTCTCATAATATACCAGCTTTTTTTGGTATTCGAGTACTTGTTGTAATTAACCTTCGCAAATGCGCTGTTTCCAAAACATCCTGTCAGTATTGCCGCAGTTAACAAAACGCTTACTAGTTTCCCGATTATTTTCTTCATCATATGTTCCCCCTGTTATTTCATCAGTACCCTTATGCTGCATACAGTAAATCGCGACAGAGCGGTATATCCGCAAATCCGTATGTATATGCCGCAGGCTATTAAGAAGCGCTGATTTAAGCAACGTCTCTTTAGTATCTTACTATATATATTTACATTTTTCTACTGTATAATATTTGAATTATTTTAATTATGTTTGTAACAAATTTTAAATTATTTTTATCAATGTATTAATTTTTTTACTGAACCTTTAACCGACCTGCTTTATCAACAGCAGTTTATCGCCCGGCATAACGTCTTCCTCACCCAGTGAATTCATTTCCTTAATCATGTCTATCGTAGTCGAGTATTCTTTGGCTATGTTCCACAGCGTATCTCCGTTCTGTACTATGTAACCTGTCATTCCCGGTATATCCATGAGCCTCGTTATATCCTGCTCCTCCTCCCTGCAGTCGGTTATAATCTGCTTTTCAAGCTTTTCAAACACAATTACGTCTATCGCAATAGTAGCCTTGACCTCAATCTCACGGCCCTCAACGACAATTACATTAATCTGCTCGACATTTGTATTGACTTCGTATATGCAGTTGTCGTTAATTCCTTTTACCTCGATAAAGTGTGAAAACGGAATCATATCTCTGCATGCGCCTATAATATAATCGTCCTCTTCCGTAAAATAGAGAAGCTTCACCTCTACAATTCCGTCTACCGATATTCCTCCCGGAACTATTTTCTCCTCGTCAATTCTGACATTACCTACAGTGTTGCACATCTGCAGAATAGACGGATATGAATCATCAAGCGTAAGCCGCTCGTTTATTCTCGCCTTACTGTTGTTTTTCATGACAAGATTGTTAAAGTCAGCCCGCTTAAATACAGGCGTAATCTGTGCGCTTGTGGAATACATGTCTGACAGAAGATTAATCTCTTCCTCTCTGTACACTTTCATATCGAGTCCGAGCACTATCTCAATGTCAAGGATTCTGTCCTCGCCGTCCTCGTCCTCCTTTGCCTGTATGTCCTTATCCTGTATGCTTACTACGATATTCGGTATCATACTCTCATTGCATCCGTTACAGTCTAGTGTCCCCGCAAATCCAACATTTGTCTCATACGCATTAATTCTGTCATTTTCAATTCCGCTGTACAGTATAAATAACCGCAGCTCGCCGCGCAGGCTCAGCTGCCCGTCTGTAAGCCTCATGTCGACCTCCTCAAGGACTACATCCTGATAAAGTATCTCCCTTATACTGTCGCGGCCTGATGATATCGTCACCTCCTCCTTAATCCTGTAAGTGTCTTTTTTGCTTAACGCAAGCTCTGTGACCGTTCCTGTCTCGTTTAGCTGTTCGACATATGCGCCGTCGCTTACAGCGACTGCAGCCTCTTCATCCATAATCTCGTCAGCGCTTACGATTAGCTTGAGTATTGATTTTACGCTTACCTTCCTTGAATTGATTACATCGGCGGACAAGTCTTCTAACTCCCATTTCACCTGTACATTATCGCCGTCACATGTGTCGCTCATGTTAACTGCCTCGTTAAACGGAATGCTGCCCGACATATGCTGTATTTTATCTTCGTCCTGCTCCGCTATATATAATATGTTTGTTATGAGCTCGCCTTTTATATTCACCCTTCCATTGCTTACCTTGACGTCAAGGACTCTTATGTCGCCCTGCTCCCTCACAATCCTCTCGATATCCGGCTTAACATCAGGTACATTAAGGTCATTGTCAAGCGTAAGCTGTAAGCTGCTCCTGCACTTTTCCCTGTTCATATGTATATTTTTTCTTATTAATTCCATTTTGCTGCTCCCTTCTACTTTTATTCATATATAATTTCACAGTCTAAAAACTCCATCTTTACAACTATATAAGGATATGTCGGAGTCTCCTTCACTTCTGTGTCATCCTCAGGTCCCTTAAGCGTCGTTGCAAATACAATAGTGTTGTCCGTCTGGTAAAGTTTATCAACCGTAATGCTAAAACCTCCTGACATCTGTTCGCCATAGCCGACCACAATATACAATTCCTCGTTGTCCGAGTAGCTTAGCTTGAACGGTTCTTTTTTCTTTTCCTCTATTGCGTTTAGCAGCGTCTTAGGTATTTCTGCTTCAGGAACAACCGTATAATCTATATCTTTTACCTTATCATTTGACATTTCCTGCATCTTACATCCTGTCATGGCTATACTTATGCTCGCTAACAACAAAAAACATATAATCCTTTTACCCAAAAAAAGCACCTCCACAGATAGATAGTATATATCTATGCGTGTAGGCGCTTAATCATGTAAATTTTTTTAAATTTCCCCGGCCACCTCTGAAAGTTTATCGGATATTCTCTGCTTAACTATGTATGCGATTTCTCTCGAATTCATTCCGGCATATTCAAAATATTCGATAGCCTCAAGAAAATGAACCTGCGTCACTACTTTTTTAAGCGAATTGATACCGAACGGTTTCCATGAGTCTATTATGCATACCGGTACTATGGGGCACTTCGATTTCGACGCACACCTGAAGCATCCGGTGGAAAACTCCTGCATACTGTTTCGGTTATCAGCATATCCCCCCTCGGGAAATATCAGATATCTTCTCCCTTCCCTGACCTCCTGTGCAATTTCATTGAGCACCTGAAGCTGCTGCCTTGGATTATTCATCTTAATACGTTTTCCCTTCAGCGCGTCGACAAACTGTTTTGCAAGTATGACTTTTGACTTCTTATATTCCATAAGCACCGACAAAGGTTTTTTGTGTCCGTATATAATTCCAAGCGCGTCATATTTTCCCTGATGGTTGGAATACATTATGTAGCCGTTCTCTCTCGGCAGATTCTCCGTTCCATAGACAAGCGTTGAGATTCTCCCCTTTTTCTTTAGAAGGTTGACTGTCCTGACAGCCTCCCTATACCGCTGTTCCTCGGTAAATTCCTCATGCGATGCATAATATGACAGTCTAACTATCTGTATAACAGCATACAGCAATCCCGTTACAATAACAAAAACAAATCGCAGCACTTAAATTATCCTCCGTAAAAAATATATCTTTTGTTATTATAACAAATACCGGACTAAAAACAATGTTATTTTTTGATTGGACAACTAAAATAAAAATCAATGCAAAGCCCTTGACAAGAAATTTGAGAAATTATTTTATTTTGACTGAGAAAACGATATATAATGCTATATTAAGCTCCTTTGACATTCGATTTTAAACAATTTTCTTTCCTTTTTCTCTTTACGAAACCCGACAATTTTACCAACTATGTAACCGATGCCAAAAAATACCGTGAACAATGTCAGCTGATGACTGTATGTTTCTGATTTTGCGACATCCAAATTTTCAGAATTTAATTATATACTGCTGGAACGGAATTCACTTGGTGTCATACCATAATACTTTCGAAAAACTTTTCCAAAGTAAGCGCTATCCGAAAAACCACACCGTTGGCAGATGTCGGTAATGGTCATTCCAGTTTCTAAAAGTAATTTTTTTGACTGATTCAAACGGTATTTGATTAAATATTCCATAGGACTTTGTCCAATGTTTTTCTGAAAGCAGCGGGTAGCTTCCCTTTCGCTGATACCAACTGTTTTTGCTATCTCTGATAATGTGACTTTTTCAAAGTAATGTTGGTTGATATAGGCTATCATATTACGCAGGCGGTTCGTTTGTTCTGTTCCTGTAATGACTCGCTTGTCAGGGTTCTCTTGAAGCTCCTTAATAAGGAGGCTCCACGTTTCGGAGAGGATATTGCGGGTTCTGAATTCCGAATCTGTTTCATTTTGCAATTCCTTTAAGTGATGCAGATTTTTCAGTATCAGATTAGCAGTTGAATGTCCACTACGGATAATATGCACTTCAATCTGCCGGTTGTTAATAATCGGATTCAGGTATTTTGTTTCAAATCGGCTTTTAAAGTGTCCGCCTAAAAAAACCGGATGAAAAATATGATTCACTTCGATTGTTTTCATACCCGGAGAAGCATTTTGCTTCATGCACATTACGTTGCTGTTGACAAAGAATCCATCACCTTGGTGGATTGTGTATTCAGCGCCGATGGTTACTATTTTACTGATTCCCTCTTGTATATATCCTAACTCCAATTCTTCATGCCAATGCCATGGAATTACAACATTAGTCAAATCACGCTTATGGAGACAATAAGGATACTCTATTGTCATACCTTCAATGATTTCAACCTGATTCCTGTCCGTTTCAAAAGCTTGCATACTTTCACCTGTCTTGTCTTAATTATTAGTATAATTATAACATATCTGTCCTGATAATTCTATATTACGGCATAATTATTATATTATTACGAATGTATTGTCTGTATAATATTATCATTAAAGCGCACTTTAAAATTTAATACAAGGAGGACTGCTATGAATAATTAGACTTTCCGTTGAAGGTACGGGGGCGGTAATATCGGAATTTAGTACGCAATGTTATGATGAAAAAGGAGGAAAATATTATGACAAACAATTTTGAGTTTTTTGCACCGACAAAAGTAATTTTTGGAAAGGGGGCTGAAAATGAAACAGGAAGGCAGATTAAAGAATTCGGGGCAACCAGTGTTCTGATTGTATATGGCGGCGGGAGCGTAAAACGTTCGGGATTGTTGGAAAAAGTAAAAAATACGCTCCGTGATAGGCAGATTATGTTTTGCGAATTAGGAGGCGTAGTTCCTAATCCGCGTTTAGATAAAGTTTATGAGGGAATCCGTATTGGCAAATCGAAAAATGTTGATTTTCTTCTTGCTGTCGGAGGCGGCAGCGTGATTGATACGGCAAAAGCGATTGCGTATGGGTTGGCAGAACCGCAAAAAGATGTATGGGAGCTGTTTGACCATACACGCATGGCAAGAAAGTGCATTCCGGTTGCCAGTGTATTATCCATTGCTGCGGCAGGAAGCGAAACATCGAAAGGATGTGTAATCACAAATGAAAAGACTGGAGAAAAGCGTGCTTATGATGATAATCTTGCCCGTCCAAAGTTTGCTATTATGAATCCGGAGTATACGAAATCTCTTCCGGATTACCAAACAGAGGCAGGATGTACGGATATCATGATGCACACGATGGAACGGTATTTTACCAATGGGGGCAATATGGAGATTACGGATTCCATTGCAGAAGGTTTACTGCGTACAGTTATGAAAAATGCAGTTACTGTACATCAGAATCCGGGAGATTATAATGCCCGTGCGGAAATTATGTGGGCAGGGAGCATTGCGCATAACGACCTTACCGGCTGTGGAAATGACGGAGGGGATTTTATGACTCATAAACTGGAACACGAACTGGGCGGTATGTTTGACGTGACGCATGGTGCAGGGCTTGCAGCCATATGGTCAAGTTGGGCGAGATACGTTTGCAGGGAATGTCTGCACCGCTTTGTCCGTTATGCAAGGAATGTTATGGATGTTACTCTGAATGGCACAGACGAGGAGGTTGCTGAGGCCGGTATTTGTGCAATGGAGGATTTTTACCACAGTATCGGAATGCCTACGAACCTGAATGAGCTTGGAATACACCCGACGGATGCCCAAATAGAGGATATGGCAAAACGGTGTATGATTGCGGCAGGATGCGAAACCGGTTCAGCAAAAAAACTGAATTGTGAAGATGCAATTCGTATTTACCAAAATGCCCGTGGATAAAGAGGGTTTGCAACGGTTCTAAGCGTCGAGTGGAGGCTTGTTCAAGACGGACCGCAACGAAGTGAATACCCTGACGCAAGCTTGCTTGCAGCCTACGGCGCCAAACATCCGGGGGATGTTCGTTTAGCGCTGACTGAAGCGGAGCATAGACAATGCCCCGCCCTTTGGATCGAACTTGCTAAAAAGCTAAGACCTGCCCCGTAGTTTGCTGCGGGGTATTTGACTACAAAAAGCAGGTAATGAAACTGTCAGGTATTATGAATGGTTAAGTTCAAGGGGAGATTTGAGTAATCATAAGACCGGGATGCAGATAAATGTTTAGATACTGCCATCCCGGTCTGTTTCACATTTTTTTCATCGACCCTTATGTTTACATTTTTCTCTCAATAGAAGTGCTTACACAGAATAATATAAGCGGCTGTACAAATATAATTACACCAATAATAATAGCCGGTATAATGTATTCTAAGGCAATAAACAAAACGGTTGCGCATCCTAATAACACGAATGTTATCATATTTGTTATGTTTCCCGTTTTTTCTTTTATAGAAATATTGCGTTCATCCATAACATCTATCCTATACTCATTGTCTTCACGAAGCATTTTATTGTGCCAAAGCTGTATATGGGAAACTGAAAATATTACACTAACAAAGATTCCGATTGCCGATTCAATTTCAGGGCTAAAATCTGCAAAAAGGAGTAACAGAACTAATCCCAGTGAAACAGCGTAACCCGCATACCAAAGAATGTTTTTATTATTCATCTTTACAATCCTCCTCATAAATAAATATATCCTCAATACTTAATCCAAAAAACTTCGCAATTTTAAATGCAAGTAAAATGGATGGATTGTATCTTCCATTTTCTAATGAACCAATAGTCTGGCGGGAAACTTGTAGTATGGCTGCTAATTCTTCCTGCTTAATTCCGCGCTCCTTGCGCAATCGTTCCAATCGGTTTTTCATAGCTGACTCCTTTTAGTGTAAAGTTTCCTTTCCATCCTTATTTTACTATTGTTAATCCCTAATGTCAAGTATACTTTCCATAAAATATATTCAGCCTGTTCTTTGTGAATATAGATAAATATGGTATAATATCGAAAGATATTATACCTGCACCGGTTCGTGTCCGACCAAAGGGAGGACATATTCAATGTCGAACCGTGTGCATCCGGCGGTGGACGCCATGTCCGAAGGACATGGTATAATATCCACGAAAGCAATGAGCAGTGCCGGTGCAGCAATAGGCAGACAGGCTGTTTACAGCCATGTCTGTATATTGTTGCACCGATAGGGCGAATGCCCGTGAACGAGAAAGCCGCAGGCTTTCGAGTTTACACTGCTCATGGGTAAAATTGCCCAAGTTGAATGCCCGTGAACGAGAAAGCCGCAGGCTTTCGAGTTTGCACTGCTCATGGGTAAAATTGCCCAAGTTGAATGCCCATGCGCGAGAAAGCCGCAGGCTTTCGAGTTTGCACTGTAAATATCGTATAAAAATAAGAAAGGAATAAAATGCAGGCATTTATGCCCAAAGATTGATAAATAATATGATAGAATATAACGATTCCATTAAAAAACTACACTATATACAAAAAAATCTGCCGGATGAAGACGTTATCTACAATCTGGCAGAATTATTCAAGATGTTTGGCGATACTACAAGAGTACGTATCCTGTATGTCCTTTTTGAATCCGAACTGTGCGTTAATGATATTGCCGCGCTCCTTGGTATGACACAGTCAGCAATATCGCACCAACTTAGCGTTCTCAAGAGCTCCAAACTCGTCAAATCCAGAAAAGACGGCAAATCAGTCTACTATTCCCTCGACGACGACCATATAAAACATATATTCGACCAAGGGCTTGCGCATGTCACTGAATGATGCTGTTACATTCCCCTTTGGATGTGAAGAAGTCCGTCGACAATGAACCTCGCATGGTCAAACGCAATATTATTACTCTTGATAACGCTTATGCGTCTTTCCTTAAGTATTCCCTTTATATTCTCGTCAACCGATACAATTGCGCTGCACTCCTCGCCGTTAGGTCCGTTAAGTATTAACGTATACATCGTCCTGTTAATTTTCTTTCCCTGTCTTTCTATTACGGACTTTCCCCTTATGTCAATCATTACATTAAACCACTCGGCCTCGGCGGCGTCATCCCCCGCTACAGGTCTGGGTTTTTTAGAAGCATCATCTAAAAGCGCAATGTATGATGCTGTTATAACCCTGTAACGCGGGTCTCTCCAAACTTCGCCCCATGTATTAATTAATTCCATCGGAATATCTGTAAGACCGGTCTCTTCCTGTAATTCCCTCTTTGCCGTATCTTCAAGGTCTTCGCCAATTTCACAAAATCCCCCCGGTAAAGCCCACAAACCTATGCTGGGATGATTCTTTCTCTTTACCATAAGGATGGATAATCCACTCTCTATAGTATATATGTTTCTCGTATATCGAAACACCATAACGTCAGCCGTGACACTTGGCGACTTATATTTTGAAGCATCATATCCTTCCAAAAATTCCTCAAGCGTAAGCCCGTCCTCGTTCTTTTTTCCGTTTCCTACAAATGGTGATATATCTTCTAAAAATGCCGGCATAATAACCTCCAGTAATCAATAAATTAGTCTAATTTTAGTCCAGCGAGTAACGATGCCATTCCGGTAGTTGCCTCTTCACCTGCAAGGTACTCGGATGGACCATCATCTTTATCAGTATCATTTTTTTCGGTTAAATCCAAGAGCGCTTTCATACTGAGGCTTATTTTTCCATCCTTAATGTCAATGACTTTGACGTCAACCTCCTGTCCGACCTTGACTTCTTCCGATGGAGACTTCAGTCTCCTATGGGATATCTGTGATATATGGACAAGTCCCGAAAGACCGTTTCCGATATCGACAAAACACCCGTAAGGCATTATTGATTCAACAACACCTTTCATAACTGTTCCCGGCTTAACTGCGAGAACTTTCTCCTCATGCTCTTTATCGGCACGCTTTTGTTCTAGTTCCCTGGCCGATAAAATAAGGCTGTTTTTCCCCTCGTCCATGTCTGCTATTATAACATCGTACGTCTTTCCAACGAAATTTTCTTTTTCCGAGTCTTCGATTCTTTTTAATGAAAGCCTGGATACCGGAATAAATCCCCTTATTCCATTCAGGTAAGCTATCCAGCCTCCATTGACGGACTTAGATATCTTAACCGTATATACAGTCTCGTTTTCCTTGCCCTCGGCAAGCGATTCCCATGCAAGAATATTTGTCGCCTGCTTCAACGATAGAATCAGATTCCCGTTGGCATCCTCCTCCCCTACGACGATACAGGTTATCTCGTCGCCTATTTTCAAGTCGTCCATCATGTTAAATGAAGGGTCGTCGCTTAATTCTGTCGGAAGAATGATTCCCTGCATATAAGTACCGATATCTACATGCACTACATAATCTTCTATGTTTGCTATCAGTCCTTTAACCATATCGCCTTTCTTAAATTTCTTCATGCTGGCATTTATTTCATCTTCAAAATCTGCCATTGTGAGTTTTTCTTCCATAAAATTAATCCCTCCATCTTTTTTATCGCCAAAGCTTACGCTTTCTTGGTTCTTTCCTCACACTCTTTTTAACAGATGGATTAACTCCCATCTTTAAAGCCTTTTCATTATTATCGGCTTCATTTTCAATAATATTCATATCATCCGAAACAGCCTCGTCGTAATCTGCGTCAATTGTCATATCGCTTACGCTGCCTTTTTCGGCATATTCCCTGACTTTCTCATTAATTGATAACATTTTTTTATCAAGATATGCAACTATGTCCGCGCATTCTTTCAATTCCGCCCTGATTCCCTGCGGCGCATTGCCCTCAAATTTGTAATATATTTTATGTTCAAGACTGGCCCAAAAATCCATGGCGATTGTCCGAATCTGAATCTCAACCTTTGTCTTAATAACCCTGTCAGACAAAAATATCGGCACTGTAACAATCATATGATAGCTCATGTAACCGTTTGGCTTCGGTTCCTTAATGTAATCTTTTATTTTGAGTATTTCAATATCGCTCTGCCTTTCAATGGCTCTTGCAATTCTATATATATCCTGTGAAAATGAACATATAACCCTTAGGCCGGCTACATCATTCACATACCCCATAACATTCGCAACCGTAAGCTCCCTGTCGCGTTTTCTAAGCTTTCTTGCAATACTGTCCATGCTCTTAAGCCTGCTCGAAATATGTTCTATAGGATTATACTGGTGAGACAATTTGAATTCATTATTTAATATCTCAAGCTTTGTGCTTATTTCCTTTATTGCCGAATCATACAATAAAAGCATCTGACTCCATTCTTCTTCCTGCACCAGATATAGTGGTAAATCTCCCATAATCTACCCTTCTTCCGTATATGTTTTGCATAAAAAACATGCTCATATACGCATTATATCAGTAAATTATGAACAAAGCTTGAACACTTATATGGGAAATCACAACAATGAGGCCAGTTCTGCAAACTGTACAAGCGACAATGTCTCACCTCTGACGTTGACGTCAAGTCCCATTTTCACGAGCGTCCGCTCGACATGCTCCCTTTCATAGTCTAGTTTATCACAATTTTTGATTCCGTTCCACAATGTTTTTCGTCTCTGCCCAAACGACGCCCGAATCAGCGCAAACATTAGGTTCACATCCTTAGTATTAACAGGCGGTTTGTCATATTTTTCAAGATTAATAACAGCGCTTGCGACGTTCGGCCTCGGCATAAAACAATTCTGCGGCACGTTTGCCGCAAGGTAAGGCTTTGAATAATACTGTACTGCCAGAGACAAGGCGCCGTACGCCTTTGTTCCAGGTTCGGCCTGCATCCTGTCCGCCACTTCCTTTTGAACCATTACCGTTATACTGTCAACGGGTGTATCTTTCTCAAGAAAACCCATTATGATTGGCGTCGTGATATAATACGGAAGATTTGCAACAACTTTAAAGGGCTTTCCATCATTATATTGTCTTGAAAGCTCCCATATATCCTGTTTTAATATATCGCCCTGTATTATATTTACATTGTTATACGCAGAAAGCGTATCCGAAAGCACCGCGAACAGCGCTTTATCTATCTCTACTGCAAGAACGCTGCCTGCTGCCTCGCACAAGAACTGTGTCATCGTACCTATGCCGGGGCCTACCTCAAGCACCGCATCATTTTTAGTGATTCCTGCAGCCCGTATAATCTTATCCATTACATGAGAATCAATAAGAAAATTCTGTCCGTATTTTTTCTGAAAATGGATATCGTATTTTTTTAGTATCTGAATTGTGTTTTGCGGGTTCACAAGATGCCTGTCGTTATTATCCAATATTATACCTCAATTCCATACATCGTTAACGCGTCGCCGTATGTTATTCTTATTGCTATTCCTCGATTCCATATATGATTAACGCGTTGACGCATGTAATCCTTATGCTATACCTCGATTTCATACATCGTTAACGCGTCGCCGTATGTTATCCTTATTGCTATACCTCGATCCCATATATAGTTAACGCATTGACGCATGTAATCCTTATGCTATACTTCGATTCCATACATGGTCAACGCATTGTCCCGGGTTATCCTTATTACCTCGTCGGCCGCCATGTTTTTAATTTCCGATATACTCTGAACCACATATTTTAAAAGTGATGAATCATTTCTCTTTCCCCTGTATGGAACGGGCGCCATATACGGACAATCCGTTTCGATAAGAAGTCTGCGTATATCAATTTCCTCAACGACTTTCCTAAGCTTGGAAGCATTCTTAAAGGTAAGCACGCCTCCAACGCCGATATAATAACCCAGACCGACGTATTCTTTTGCCATCTCAGCCGAGCCGGAATAACAGTGTATTACACCGTGCCTGCCGCCCATGCAGCCGTCGTCCGCGGGCTTTTCTCCATACTGTTTTATTATCTCCATCGTATCAGCCGCAGCGTCTCTGCTGTGAACTATTACCGGCATTTTAAGATTTACGGCAAGCTTCATCTGTTCGGCAAACCATTTTTTCTGAACGCTCCGCTCCGGCTCCGGATAATGATAATCAAGTCCAATCTCACCGATGGCGACTATCTTTTTGTTATCGGCAAGACCCCTTATCATATCAATATCTTTCTGCGTCATATCCGCACACTCCTCAGGATGCACGCCGACGCTGCCATAAAGATACGGATATTTTTCCGTCATTCTGACCGTTTGCATGCTTGTCTTAACACTTGAGCCGACGTTTACTATATATTCAACCCCGAGTGAGGACATGGAGGACAGAAGACTCTCCCTGTCCTCATCAAACCGTTCATCCTCGTAGTGCGCATGGCTGTCAAATATTCCTAACATATCTCTGCTCCCGCCGGCATATCCTTCTCTGGGGTTAGCAGCGCGAGATTGCCGTCGGCGCCCTCGGCACAAAGAAGCATGCCCTCCGAAAGAACTCCCGCAAGTTTTGCAGGCTTGAGGTTTACAAGCACCATTACTTTCTTTCCGACCATCTCCTCAGGCGTATAATGCGCCTTAATTCCCGATACAATCTGCTTCACGCTGCTTCCTATTTTGACCTGCGAGCAGAGAAGTTTTTTTGATTTTTTGACTTCCTCGCACGCGATTATCTCTCCGACCTGAAACTGCATTTTCATAAAGTCGTCGAAAGTTATCTCAGGCTTTGCCTCGATATCAATTACAGACTCACATGATTCTTCCGGACCGGCTGCGCCGCTTTCATCGGAAAATCTCTCGTTTACTTTTTCCATAACTTCGTTAATGTCCAGTCTTGCAAACAATATCTCCGGCTTCTCCGTAACCTTCTCTCCTGATTTGTAAAGCCCGAATTCCCCGCATTCGTCCAAAGTTCTCTTTCCCGCGTTAAGCTGTGCAAGAATCTTTGCACATGTATCCGGCATAAATGATTCCAAAAGCGACGCGCCGATGCTGATTGATTCTACAAGGTTATAGAGCACCGTCTCAAGCCTTGCTTGCTTTTCCTCATCCTTTGCAAGCGCCCACGGCATCGTCTCGTCAATGTATTTGTTACATCTTTTGAACAGATTGAATACCTCTGTTATCGCGTCGGCGACGCGCAGTTTATCCATCTTTTCCGTCACTCTGGCCGCAGTTCCGGTAACAACTGCTTTCAAGTCATTGTCTATTTCTTCGACCACACCTGAATTGTTAACAATTCCGCCAAAGTATTTATTTGACATGGATATTGTTCTGTTGACAAGGTTTCCGAGTGTATTGGCAAGCTCGGAGTTAATTCTCTCAACAATAAGCTCCCACGATATAATTCCGTCGTTCTCAAAAGGCATCTCATGCAGTACAAAATATCTTATGGCGTCCACACCAAAGAATTCGACAAGGTCGTCAGCGTAAAGCACATTGCCTTTTGACTTGCTCATCTTTCCGTCGCCCTGAAGCAGCCACGGATGTCCGAATATCTGCTTAGGAAGAGGAATGTCGAGCGCCATGAGCATAATCGGCCAGTATATCGTGTGAAATCTTAAAATATCCTTTCCTATAAGGTGAAGGTCGGCCGGCCAGTATTTTTCAAACAAACCGTCATTGTCACCGTCGGCATCAAACCCGAGACCGGTGATATAGTTACTAAGCGCGTCAATCCATACATATACAACATGTTTATCATCAAACGATACGGGTACGCCCCATTTAAACGACGTCCTTGAAACACACAAATCCTGAAGCCCCGGCAGGAGGAAGTTATTCATCATCTCATTTTTTCTTGACTCCGGCTGAATGAATTCCGGATGTGTATTAATGTGCTCAATGAGCCTGTCGGCATACTTGCTCATCTTAAAGAAGTAGGCTTCTTCCTTAGCAGGCTGGCATGGGCGTCCGCAGTCCGGGCAATTCCCGTCTACAAGCTGCGACGCCGTAAAAAATGCCTCGCACGGCGTACAGTACATTCCCTCATACTCGTCTTTATATATATCCCCTTTATCATAAAGCTTTTTAAATATCTTCTGTACCTGCTTTTCGTGGTCCTCGTCGGTAGTCCTTATAAACTTATCGTATGAGGTGTTCATAAGGTCCCATATGCTTTTTATCTGTCCTGCGACGTTATCTACGAATTCTTTAGGCGTAATACCCGCCTCCGCAGCTTTTAACTCAATCTTCTGGCCATGCTCGTCGGTTCCCGTCTGAAAACGTACGTCATACCCTTCCATTCTCTTATATCTGACGATAGCGTCGGCAAGCACCGCCTCGTAAGTGTTGCCTATATGCGGTTTGCCCGAAGTATAGGCTATCGCCGTCGTAAGATAATAAGTTCCCTTTTCACTGCATTTTTCACACATATTATCATCTCCTCTTTTTTAAGACTGAAAACAAAACGCCCTTAAATGCTTTCACATCTAAAGGCGTCTTAACGCGTTACCACTCTAAATTCATACATACCTCGCGGTATGGACCTCACTGGCTGCTTAATATTATATTCCGTTCAACAGCGGGTTATAATTGGCGCCGTTGAACTTAGTCCATGAGACATAAAAATATACTATCTTACAGTCATACACTATAACGGGTGTACCCGTCGCAGCCTTAATATATACATTTTCGTGCATCCGCCTGCATATATCTCGGTGCGAAGCTCCAAGGCCATCTTCCATTAACATTACATTTCCCTTTCTCACCATCCGGGTTCTCTTTAAATGGATTTGGTTAATGTACTCTTCTTTTCACAGCTTTTTTCGTATTAATAATACACATTCTATTCATATATCATGTTATTGTCAAGACCTTTTTAATTATTTTCCACCATTCTCTTTATCTACTTTATCTCTCTTTATTATTTTTAAAGTCTGCGACACCATCAACTATACTGACTTTGTACAACACAGCGTGGCAAGTAACGTCACAATTATAATCCGGGTTGAAATAAAACTTATACAGTTCTTATGAACGGCTGTACCTTATAATATGTGTAGGTTCTTCACCTTCCGCATAATTGGTCATAAGTATATAAAAGGTATCGGCATCCGTATATACCATATCAAAAAATGAATATTCTCCCGCAAAATAAGCATCATTTACTGCATCAAACAAGAGGCTGAATGCTGAACCTGCATTAATATGTGTACTGTACAGGCCGTCTGCATTACAATAATATATATTATTACCCGATATACTAAACTCCTCTTTGTTATATGTTGATACATCAGGATTATAATTATTATTATCCCATTTCTGCATGCTGCCATTTACTTTAGCTGTTTTTTTGTTATTATTAGGTAACATGTAAGTTCCTTTAAGTTTCTTTCCATCAATGGAATATCTTTCTATCCTATCACCAAGTAGTATATACAATCCACTGTCCGAGTATTTAACTTTATTATAACGGTTGTGGGCTTTTAATATATGGGTTTTCTGTGACAATTGTTTCCCTGTTTTTTTGTTATATACATTTATATATAAAGAATATTTGCCTTTTTTATAATTTCCCTTCTCAAATGCCACATATATCTTATTACCCTTTATCATTATGTCGTGCATCGTAACATTTTGAGAATAATTGTGTTTTGTAATTTTTAACTTTGACTTGACATTACCGTTTTTGTCATATATAAACATATATTCATTCATTGACTTTTCCTTTTTATGAAAAAGTCTGCTTTCTTTTTTTGTATTATGAATTCCATATACATTACCTTTCTTGTCCTGATATACAAAATCATATAAAGGTTCATTAATTTTTTTAAAGTTTTTACTCTTAACCGACCTGCTCTTTGCCCCTGACGCACCATTAAAAGTATTAATTGATAACCGAAGATTGTTCAAATTTCCCCCTGAACTTAACCATTCATAATACCTGACAGTTCCATCACCTGCTTTTTCAAGTTTCTGTGGGGCGCCTTGCCTGTTTGCCTTATAGGCAAATCCCGTATCATTACTTGTAAAGGTATTGCCCTCCGCTGAAGCCTTTGTCCCCATTGTAAATATCATACACGTTACTAACATATAACATATGCAATTTTTTAATTTGAATATTTTTTTCAACATAATATCATCTCCCGTAGACTTTTTATTGTAAGTTATTTTTTCTAATAAAATTTATAGATTAATCTTATAATCAGCCATACGCCTTCTCCCTGTTACTTTATAACCATAATTTTATATACTATTTATTCGCTAATTACAGTATCAATCTTACATAATAACAGCCCTATAACAAAAAGTTCCTCATCAACTTCCTTCACTTCTTCTGCCGAAATTCGTTTGCTAAAAGGGGCGGAGTATTTTAGCGTTAATCAGCAGACGCTGCATACTCTACTAATTTGGTAGGCATGTTCAGATCTATATTATCTTTTTCAACAAACATAACATAAAACTTATCTTTTCCGGCAACACATATATCAAAAACTCTACATTGTCCAAAATTGAAATCATCTTTTGCATCATAATATAATTTAAAACCTTGTTTATTTTTAATACTGCATCGATAAACTCCATTCTCATTGACAAAATAAATATAATTGCCTGATACACTTATATCGTCATAATTATTGTAAAAAACATATTCACCCGACTTGCTATAATAATTAGTACCCTTCGGAAGCTTATATGACGACTGTTTCTTTCCTTTAAACGAATATACGTTAACGGCGTCTTCTGTCAATACATAAATTCGGTTATTATATAGTTTCATTTCTTCTACACTATTTTTAGTTTTCAACATAAAATCATCTATTAATTCTCCGGATTTTACGTTAACACATCTTAAATGAGCCTGTTTACTGTCTTTTATATATAAATAATACAACCTGCTGCCTTTAACTAATATATCTTCTATTTCCATATTATTTGTATAGCCATCCTTTTTTGTAAAAGTATCAATAATACTCGATATTTTTTTACCTTTCTTATTATACATCGCAAACCGGATTTTTCCTTTTCCTTTAGCCTCACCTGCAACTACTGTCTGATTACTCTTTTCAATCTTCTTAACACAGTTGACCCACTCATCATAACAAGCAATATTCTGGATCTTTTTTGCCTTACTACCCTTATAAAAATATTTTATTATATTCATATAGTATTTTCCCTGCTTATCAGTTGTCTCTTCCACATGATAATTATACACATTGTGGGATTTTTCTAATGACATTGGTATGTTGTACTCACAAGGAGCCATCTGAGTTTCTAAAGATTCAAAGTTTTTTGCCTTTGCAGCTGAACCAGCCCCCAGCAAACTCATCCCAGTCATAAATAATGTACAACACACTAATCCTAACGCTTTTCTTTTACTCCCCATAATAAACGTCTGTCCCTTCTTTTTACCATTAATAATATATACTTAATATAATAGTTTATCACTCGTACTTTTTTACTTCATAATACTCCTATTTAATTCAAGGCAATTGCTTAAATAAATAATTTTTTATCTAATAATCTCCTTTATTATTAATTTAAGTAGACATAATACCAAATTATTTTAACAATAAACGTAAACTACTAAGTTCTAATCATCAAATTATTGAATAATATACCATATATATCTAATAATTTTATTTATATTATACTATATAATATAAATATGTCAATATATATATCATTTTACATTGTAAGGTAGAGCAAATAGACAGTTTGACTACAGAAAACCAAAACGATAAACTTCTGTATCATGAGTGGTAGAATTATTTCTTTGATATTAAACAGAAAGATGTTCTTTGTGCCCTGAAATAAAATTAGAAAAAAGCATTAGAAAAGAGCCTTTCCATGTAATTTCAAGGGGCTGAAAAAGCCTAAATAACATGGAATTCTCTCTCTTAGGAAAAAGGGGCTAAAATTAAAATCGGTATTAACCAACAGTCCCAACATCATAAAATTATATTAGTAATAAATTAAAATGTACTAATCGCTTCGGATTCATCATCGCTTTTATCAATTGAACGAATGACAACATAATATCCGTATGAGTCGTTTATCTTTATATAAATCCGGTCGCCGACATGTTTATGGACAAGCGCTTTTCCGAGCGGAGATTCTATGCTGATTATCTGATTTAATGAATCACTTCTTACCGTTGTTACTATTTTATATGTCTCCTCACAATCGTCCTCCTCAACATATATAGTAACCTTATCATTCAGGCCGACCTCATTTTCATTCGAGTCATCCTCAACTATCACGGCAGTTTTTATCATCTTTTCAAGATATCGAATCCTGCTCTCATTTTTGTTCTTATGTCTTTTTGCCGCCTTATATTCAAAATTCTCGCTAAGGTCGCCGTGTGCTCTGGCTTCTTTTACATCTTCAAGCGCCTCTTTCCTCACGACAAGCTTGCGGTGCTCTATCTCCTGTTCCATTTTGGCAATATCCTGCCTCGTTAAACGGTCATACATAATATACTCTCCCAAAAATTATACGTTTACCTAAACTTCATTTTCATTATTACTATCAAATAAACTTTTATTTTGCACACATAATAATTATCAATTACTCAAAAACCTTTTTTATACTGTCATAGTGAAGAAATATGCCTTCCGATGCATACTCCTTTATCTCGTCAATTGTCGCAAGCTTATAGCCGTCCGTTTCCGCTTCCTGCATATGCACGTCGTTTTCGTCAAAATCCGCAATAAACTTATATACGTCTACAAAATAATTGTCTCCCTCGCCGGGATTGTCGCGTTTATATGTAAACATATACCCGCCTTCCCATCCGGTAACGTCAAGTCCAGTCTCTTCAAGTATCTCCCTCTTAACAGCATCTTCGGAGCTTTCTCCCGCCATTACTCCGCCACCGGATACCTCCCACCAGCCGGGAGCCCATGACTTAGTCATAACCCGCTTACTGATAAGATATTTTCCGTCAGGACGTGCAATGACGCCAAGAACCGTAAGGTGGTATTCACCATCCTTAAGACACCAGTCGTTGCGTTTCATCGTCCTTCCGGTTCTCTCCTTATTAGAATTATATATGTCCCAAAGTTCCATATAACATCCTCCCTGTATGAATGCATCAAACACTATGCAGTATGCCACGTGATATGACCCAGTTTTCTTTTAGTAAACAGTGAAATTACTTAAAAACCCTCGGAAATATATAATTTCCAAGGGTTTATTCGTCTCTTTCAATGAGTCACGGGGGAATCGAACCCCCGACAACTTGATTAAAAGTCAAGTGCTCTACCGACTGAGCTAGTGACCCGTATATATTGCTTATTAGGCAATAAAAGTGCCCAGAGCCGGAATCGAACCAGCGACACAGGGATTTTCAGTCCCTTGCTCTACCAACTGAGCTATCTGGGCATATAACCTTTAATTGCGGGGGCTGGATTTGAACCAACGACCTTCGGGTTATGAGCCCGACG
>JAAVXK010000045.1 GCA_022790615.1 Lachnospiraceae bacterium | reverse complement strand
GTATGCGGGACAAGGAGAAACTGTTTACCTTCAGAAGGGCGTCGCGTGTCAACGTATATGAACTTAACGGATTTTACGACTATTACTATGGGGCCATGCCCGCCAGCACCGGAATTCTGAAATATTTTGAGCTTAAAATGTACGGCGATGGGTTCGTATTCATTGTACCTGACAGGAAAGAGGCGTCTGTTATTAAGCCTTTTGTCGGAAGTCCGAAGTTTTATTCAGTGTTAAAGGAGTCGAACGAGTGGGCAAAGTCGCTTAATATAGAGACAGTGGGCGCGCTTAACGAGGCCATAGCGGACGGCAGGATACAGGATGTAATAATGATTCAGGAGGCTCTGCATGAAAAGAGAATCGGAGATATAGCTGCAAGTATTGCAAGGAAAGACGGAATGAAGTTTGTAATGATAGCGGGACCTTCATCGTCGGGAAAAACAACATTTTCACACAGGCTTTCGGTCCAGCTCTCAACGCTTGGACTCACCCCGCATCCGATTCCGGTTGACGATTACTTTATGAACAGGTGCGATACACCGCTTAACGAAGATGGAAGTTATAATTTCGAGTGCCTGGAGGCGATAGACGTAGAGCTTTTTAACAGGGATATGAACGCCCTGCTTAACGGCGAGGAGGTCGAGCTTCCGTCGTTTAACTTTATAACCGGAGAGCGCGAGTACAAGGGCCGCAAAAAAAGGCTTGGTAAAGACGACATACTTGTCATTGAAGGAATACACGGACTGAACGATAAGCTTTCATACTCGCTGCCAAGAGACAGCAAGTTTAAAATATATATAAGCGCTCTTACGCAGCTTAACATAGACGAGCACAACAGGATTCCGACGACGGACGGAAGGCTGCTCAGAAGAATTGTCAGGGATGCGAGGACAAGAGGGGCTGACGCGACAAAGACAATCGGCATGTGGCAGTCTGTAAGAAACGGCGAGGACAAATATATCTTTCCGTTTCAGGAAGAGGCTGACGCGATGTTCAACTCCGTTCTCATATATGAGCTCTCGGTCCTAAAACAGTATGCGGAGCCCCTATTATTCAAGGTTGACAGGGATTCTGCGGAGTATGTGGAGGCTAAAAGACTTCTTAAATTCCTTGATTATTTCCTGGGGGTTAGCAGTGAGAATATCGCTTATAATTCAATTCTCAGAGAGTTTGTGGGCAAGAGCGTATTTCCGGTATAGTTGGACCCGTGGTATTGAATCTGCGCGCTTGTAATACCTTATATATTGTGTTAGGATAATAATTGGGACATTAGGTGTGGCTCGGTGAACTACAGAAGAGAGAAGAGGAGAGATTATGTTGAAAAATTGGAAAATGGGGTTTGTAATTGCATCAATTGTTGCCGTTATTACGGCGGTGTCTATGGGGGCTGTATTTTATATATCCAATAGAAATATTACATCAATGCTTATCAGTGATGTGGAAAATAATATGCAGACGTCTCTGGACGCAAAAACGAAGCTGATTGACGAGTATATACTGAATGCGGAGAATCAGCTCGTATCTTTTTCTAAACAGCAGAATATTAAGGAATTATTACGAAACAAAAATGATATGGCAAAACGGGAAGAATTACAGGCTTACAATTCCGAATATTTTGCCGCGTTAAAGGGTTGGGAAGGAATGTATGTGTGCGACTGGGAAACCGAGACGCTGACGCATTCCAATACGTCTGCAGTGGGGCTGGTACTGCGGGAGGGCGATTCGCTCAAACAGCTTCGCGATAACCTGACGGCTGCAAAAGGCGGTGTGTTTAATACGGGTATATTGAAGTCGCCGGCATCGGGACAAATTATAATATCCATGTATGTTCCGATTTTTGACGGGGATACGCCGCTCGGATTTGTTGGAGGTGCGATTCAGACGGACGGCCTTTCACAACAGTTGGATTCGGTTTCCACACATGGCATTGAAAATACAATCTATTCGCTTGTGAATGTTAAGACAAAACAATATATTTTTGACGATAACCCCGAACTGATTCTGACGGAGATTCAGGATACGGCTATTCTGGATGTCATTTCCATGATTGACGGCGGAAATGAAACAGGACAGATTACATACAACGGAGAAGATGGAACAGAGTACTTTTCGGTCTTCAAGTCGCTTTCTGACAGAGGCTGGGCGCTTGTAATCAGGAATGATAAGGATGAACTGTACAAACCGGTATACAGAAGCAGGCTGATTCTGGGTATTGTCTGCGGCCTTGCATTTATTCTTATTACGGTAATGTCCTGGGCGATGATAACCGTCAATTTAAAACCGCTCAAAAAGGTAATAAGAAAGATTGAGAAGATTGAGACGCTGGACCTGAGTGAGGATGATATGATTAAACGCTATATCGGGTATCGGAGCGAGGTCGGCAAACTGGCTACGGCGGTGAATTCCCTTACGGTTACGTTCCGAAAGATGCTTCATACATTGAATGACTGTTCAGAATCCCTGGTTGGAAGTTCGGATAAGATGCGGACAGTTTCTACTGATTTAATGGGCAGTGTGGAAGACAATTCCGCAACGACGGAAGAATTGTCAGCCAGCATCCTTAACACAAACGCATCAATAGAAGCGGTTACGGACGAGGTTGAAAAAATACATGATATAGTAGGAGATATTAATGACAGCGCCCGGGATGGAAGCAAAAAGAGCGACACGCTGATTCAGACGGCAAACACCATGAGCCGGACAGCGTCGGATACGCTTGCAGGCAACACGAAAAAGGTTGAGGAGACGAAGAAGAACATTGAGAATGCAATGAAAAATCTTAAATCACTTGTAAAAATCAATGAGATGGCGACTCAGATTTTGGATATTACAAGCCAGACGAATCTGCTCTCACTGAATGCCTCCATTGAAGCTGCAAGAGCAGGAGACGCAGGCAGGGGGTTTGCAGTCGTTGCCGGTGAGATTGGAAACCTGGCGGCAAATTCATCTGAGACAGTTAACCAGATTCAGGCGCTATGTGTAGATGCAAATAAAAGTATCGAAAGTATTAATGAGTGTTTTGGGGATATCATTGCTTTTATGGAAACGGACGTCTCTGGAAAGTTTCAGGAATTCGCAAATATGGCGGGTCAATATGAGGCTATAGTAAATGATATCAGGGAGGTTATACACAGTATCCATAATAAAACATCTGTCTTTTCAGAGAGTGCGACGAATATCAAAGAGCAGATTAATACGGTCAGAATGGCGTCCAATGACAATGAACAGGGCGTGGATGATATAATAGTAAAGAATGACCTTACGACGCAGACTGCGGAATCTATTATTAAAATAGCGGATGTAAACCAGTCGAATGTGGAAGCAATAAAGGATATTCTTGATATGTTTAAGTAGAAAATGTTGTTAAAAGGTTTTTTATTCAGATTATACTGAGCAGCGCGGGTAATCGCGGCTGCAATGTCGAAAGACAGCAGGTGAGGAAAGTCCGGGCTTCGCAGGGCAGGATGCCGGATAACGTCCGGTGGAGGTGACTCCCAGGCCAGTGCAACAGAAATAAACCGCCCGCCTACGGCGGGTAAGGGTGGAAAGGCGGGGTAAGAGCCCACCGCTTTGCCGGTAACGGCAAAGGCACATGTAAACCCCATCCGAAGCAAGACCGAACAGAGAGCTATACGGCGGCCCGTCGTGCTTTCGGGTAGGTCGCTTAAGCCTGTTGGCAACAGCAGGATTAGATAGATGATTACCCAAGACAGAACCCGGCTTACAGCGCTGCTCATTATATATATTTGCTGACATGAAAATATGTTAAAATGTTTACCATCTAGCGAAGCAATGAGGAAAACGACCAACAAAAGGATTCATATACGATGAAAAAAATTAATTATATTAAGCAGCCTACAGAGTATTTATGCGGGCAGGCATGTGTTGCCATGCTCGCCGGCGTAACGGTAGAAGAAGTAGTTTCCGGCAAGGATTCAATCCTATTTGGAGATTTTTGTTAACGAAGAATAGATGTGTTAACTTATAAAACAGAATTTGTAAGGGGAGATATCCGGATGGATGAACGCTTAAAAAAGCAGATGGATTTCATGCTTGAGATAGATAAGCTGAAAAGAATAAAAAGACAGACCTATCTGTCGGACGGCGCAGGCAAAGAAAATGACGCGGAACATTCGTGGCATCTTGCCATGATGTGCCTGCTTCTGTCCGAGTACGCCAATGAAGATATTGACGCCTTTCGGGCAATGTCGATAGTTTTGATACACGACATTATAGAGATAGATGCGGGAGATACATACGCATATGACAGCGAGGCAAACGAGACTAAGGCCGAGAGGGAGAAGGCGGCGGCGGACAGGCTGTTTAACATACTGCCAAAAGACCAGGCCGACATGCTGATGAAGCTGTGGACAGAGTTCGAGGAGCGGAATACGCCGGAGGCGAAGTTTGCCGCAGCCGTTGACCGCATACAGCCGATTATGTTAAATGATGCGTCCGGGGGAAAATCGTGGAGCGAACACGGCGTGGCGTTTTCACAGATAAAAAAAAGAAACAGCATAAGCGCGGAGGGCGCAGAGAAGCTATGGAACTATGCGCTCTATAACTATATAGCCCCAAATGTGGACAACGGAATCATTTACAATGATATAGAAAATATGGATATGTCAAGGCTCTCGCTCGCATACACCGGAGTGGAGTCATTGAAGTGTGAAAGCAGCGGCATAGCGGGCGCTTACGGGCGGTTCTTTCAGGAAATGTCCGAGGTACTCCTCGCATATAAGGAATGTTTTACATGGGTGAATGCGATGTGCCGTACACATTGCGGAACATCCGTCAAATGGTACAAGGAGGCGCCGCTCTCGGAATGGGCCGAACGAAATACTGCGGTCAACAGGTTCCGGTACGACAGGGAATATTACAGGACGTCATATGCAAATCCTGACAACGCAGTAAAGGATTTCGGGGAGGGCCTTGGACGGATTCTCTCGTCAATCGCCGCGTCGGTGTGTTCGCTCGGACCGCTTTGCTTTGAGGGAAGATTTTTCGAGCTGACGATATATGCGGAGCTTATTTTAGAGATATATAATATATATAAAAATGAGCCGGAGAGCTCGTATGAGGGATGCATAAAATCCGCGCTGTACTACCATGTATATGATTACATGGAGGACCTTACGGAGTTCAAAATACGGGACAGTCTTGACATCTCTTACACATTCTTCACAGACATAGTAAGCGGCGCTGATTTGGATGATACGAGAAGCCTGTATCTCTACGGAGAAAATATAGCGTACAATGAGATACAATCTTTCGAGTATATCGGCTCGCTGCCAGAGGATGACATAGACAGGATTGCAAAGGCATATGTAAACGGTTATATAAAGAGCTTTGAACTTGCCGGAATTGATTTGTCGAAGAAGCAGACTGTCCAGATTCGTTTTCCGGTAGGATTCGAGAGGATAATCAGGAGGGCGGTAAAGCTTTTTGAAGAGAACAACTTAAAACCGCTCATACTGCGCGGGGCTTCGCAGACCGGCTGTATAGATACGAACCCGCAGTTTGCATACGACCACAGATATGACGAGGCGTTGTATTATAACAAGGCGGTGAAAGAGCGTAAAATTCTCGTGACAAAGAAAGCGTATGATAAATACGCTAAAAGCGCTGACGTCTATGCCGGACCCGCCGTGTTTGAGTATTTCGGCGAGGAAAAGTTTGAACCTGCAGTCAAGGCTTCAGCCTGCGCGTTCAATGAGGAACAGCAAAAGCTTCACGTGTCGCAGAGAATAGAGCTGGCCGCCCTTGTGAACAATTATATTAAGAAAGATTCGTACAGCTTTACAATTATAGCGTTTCCTGTTCCGTCAATTGGAGACGCATATGCGGATATATTCAGGGAGTGCATTAAAATAAACACGCTTGATACGGAGCTGTTCGAGCGTATACAGCAGGCTTTGATTGACGTTCTTGACAGGGCTGACAGAGTCCATATTAAGGGAAGAGGCGATAACTGCACGGATTTGTATATTAAGATGGCCGATATAGACGATTACAAAACCCAGACAACATTCCACAACTGTCTCGCGGACTGCAACATACCGGTGGGGGAGGTGTACACAACCCCTGTGCTTGCAGGGACGGACGGTATACTGAATGTAAATAAGGTATTTATTGACGGCCTTGAATATAGGAACCTGAAAATAGAATTTAAGGACGGTATGACATGCGGGTACTCGTGCGCCAATTATGATAACGATAAAGATAACACCGATTACGTCAGGGATAATCTTATGAATCAGTTTGAAACGCTGCCGATGGGTGAATTTGCAATCGGAACGAATACCGCCGCGTATAAGCTCGGAAAGGATTATAATATCGCCGACAGGCTTCCGATACTGATTGCGGAAAAAACCGGGCCGCACATTGCAATAGGCGACACGTGTTTCAGTATGAGCGAGGAGCTTACAGTATACAACCCTGACGGCAGGGAGATGATTGCGAAAGATAACAGCATATCAGTGAACAGGAATGTTGATATGAATATGGCCTACAAGGGATGCCATACGGATATTACGATTCCGTACAATGAACTTGGCTCCATTTCGGCCGTAGGGTATGACGGCGGGGAAACCATGATAATAGAAAACGGGCTTTTTGTCCTTGCGGGGACAACGGAGCTTAATAATATGATGTGAACAAAGGAGAGAGTAAATATGTCTAAAGTAAGTATAGTTATGGGCAGCGATTCCGACCTGCAGATCATGAGCCAGGCCGCAAAGACGCTTGAGGAGTTTGGCGTTGACTATGAGATGAAGATAATATCGGCGCACCGTATGCCGGATATATTTGTTGATTATGCGAAGACGGCGAAAGACAGGGGCGTATCGGTAATAATAGCGGGCGCGGGCGGAGCGGCCCATCTGCCGGGAATGTGTGCGGCGCTGTTTCCGCTGCCGGTAATCGGCGTTCCGATTCACACGAAGTCTTTAGGCGGAGTGGATTCGCTATATTCGATTGTGCAGATGCCGTCCGGTATTCCCGTCGCAACGGTTGCGATTAACGGCGCGAAAAATGCCGCGCTTCTTGCGCTCAAGATGCTTGCAATCACAGATTCCGGGCTTCTTGAAAAGCTAAATACCTACTCGGAATCCATGAAAGACAGCGTTGCATCCAAATGTGAAAAGCTTGAAAGCTGCGGTTATGAAAAATATCTGAGTGATATGTAGGATTTTATCAGTGCTCCGAAGTAGTCGGTAAACGACGCCTCCGGAGCATCATTTTTTGCAACAAGCGCTACCGAGCCTATACTGGTTCCCGAATAATAGTATTCTATCGTACCTATACTTTCTCCTACCGCTATCGGAGCTTCCAACGTCTCCGGTATTTTTATTTCCTTTGTAATCTGGCTCTCGTCCTCGCCGTTTACAAAGACATGCGAGTAACTGCTTTCGGGCTCATATTCCACTTCTTTTACAAGACTCTTTTTTATCTTTATCGGAGTACAGACAAATTCCTCATGTTTGTCGGTGTACAGGTTACAGTTTCCGAAACCGAAATCTAGCAGGGAGGCTGCGAGGCTGAATCTCGTTTTATGGTCCGGCGCCGCCATTACAACGGCTATGATGTCCATGTTATTTCTCCTTGCCGACGCCGAGAGGCAGTATTTTGCTTTTGCCGTCGAGCCTGTTTTAAGGCCCGTAATACCGTCGTATGTCCTTACAAGCTTGTTCGTGTTCGTCAGGCCGAATTCCTTGCTCTCGCCCTTTCTGTTTACATGCGTTATCGTGTCCATCCACACAGTCGAGTAATTGGATATCTGTGGGTGTTTCATAATCAGCTCCCTGGACATAAGCGCCACGTCGTACGCGCTTGTGTAATGGCCCGACTCAATCGTATCGTCAAGTCCGTTGCAGTTCATAAAGTGCGTGTGTTCCATTCCGAGCTCCGCCGCCTTTTTGTTCATCATCTCGACAAACGCAGGTTCGCTTCCGGCAATTAGCTCGGACATTGCAACGCACGCGTCGTTTGCGCTTGCTATGGATATACATTTTATCATTGTGTCAACCGTCTGTGTCTCGCCTAGTTCCAAAAAAACCTGCGAGCCTCCCATCGAAGCGGCGTATTCGCTGACAGTTACGTTATCTGTAAGGCTTATTTTTCCCGAATCTATCGCCTCGAATATAAGAATCAGAGTCATTATCTTCGTTATGCTTGCGGGAATCAGCTCCTTATCCTTATTTTTTTCATACAGGATGGCACCCGTGGAGCCTTCTATTACAACGGCGGCTTCTGACGTGACGTTAAGGCCCGTCTCCTCGCAGCTTGCAGGTATCGGATTGCCAAGCACGGCTGTAATAATGATGGCAAAGATAATGAATATGGTGGATATTTTCCTGATTAGTATATGTTTTTGATTCATATATTTCCTTTCTGTTATATTTTAGGTACTTACTATCATTTTAGTACATAGCGGGGATAATTATTACTATTATTAGAAACAAACCGGGGGATACTGCATATATGTTTTCAAAATATGCAAAGTTTACAAAACAATATAAAATGATTATTGTAAATAAATACTTTGACATGGTATAATATCGACAGATATTATACCTGCACCGGTTCGCGTCCGACCAAAGGGAGGACAGATTCGATGGCGAACCGTGTGCATAACATGGCATGTCCGGAGGACATGGTATAATATCTATGATACAGTTCGCTTGTTATCGCGCGTTTTACAAAAATAATATGGGAGGGGATATTATAATGAAAAAAAGATTTATATGTAATATTTTGGCGATGAGTTGTATGTGTTTGATGTTTATATTGTTTTCTGAAAAAAGTAATGCGAAGACAATTCAGATTGAAAAGGGAGATTCATACCATATTAAATTAAATTCAGGCAGTAAAATAATAAGGTGTAAGTCAAAGATAATTAAAGTTGGAAAGAAAGGTAAAATAACGGCTCTTAAAAAGGGAAAATGTGTTGTAAAAATTAAAAAGGGAAAAAAGACAGTCAAATATAAGTTTATTGTCAGGAATAAGAAGCAGTCAGCCAATAATAATAGTGAAATTGTACCGCAGCCTACTTTCATACCACAGCCTACTTTCATACCGCAGCCGGTTGAAACAGATACGGTTAACATGAACGATGGCGAATCATCAAACAACGCTGACAAGGATATGCTTAAGCCGGGCGGAATCATTCAGGTAAGAGGCCTTTTCATAGAAAGTATAACATTAAAAACGGATGATATATCAGTTGTCAGGTTGAAAATAACGGGGACACCTGTTCTTGGAGATGGAATCAATTATATAGAGATGGAAGTTAATAATACAAAACTGGAAGGATTTTCAGTTGGAGATGAAGTCTACACATATGTAAACTTCAGAAGCGACACTCTTGAGAAAAACGGAGATGTCTGCCGGATAACGGGAAAAGATACAACGAGAGGTCTTTATAAAAATAATTAAAGAAGGAATTGGCGGGCGAAGGGCTTAAAAATCAGCTTTTCGCCCATTTTTCCTACAGCCCCTGATGTTGAAACATCAGCTTCATTTCTTCCGCTGTTTCTTTCATTCCGCGCTGAAACCATACCTCTATCCAGCCGTACAGGCTGTATGCGGCAAACGCTTTCGAATAAGCCTCAATTTTTGGCAAATCGGGTTTTAGCTCCATAATGTTCAGAATGACGTCTTTCAGCAGATAAATAAGACGGCGTTCGTTCAGCAGCTTATAAAAATCTCTGTGCTGTTCAAAATGCCCGAATATCATGCCAATACCTGAACTTAGGGGCAGGCTGTTATTTTCCGCCCAATCGCTTTTCCATCCGTCAAATAATTTATTGATATATGCCCTCAAAATATCTTCCTTACTGTTGAAATTGCGGTAAAAAGAAGCCCGTCCGACGCCGGCTTCGTCGCATAATTCACTTATCGAAATATCTTCAATCTCCTTAGTCTCCAGTAACTTCAGAAGAGATGTTGTCATATGCCCTGTCACATAAGTATTTCTTCCCTCATTGCTCATCGGTGATACAGTTTCACGGTTTTGTCTCATTTTTGCTCCTCCTGTTGACATATTTTCGAATCGCTGATACATTTATATCGACGATACAAATGTTTCATCAATATAATAGCATATTCTATTCCATAATTCAAGTGAGTGCAAAAGGAACTGTAAAAAGGGCAAATACTGAGCCGTATGCACACGAGTTTGCACGGAAATATAAGCAAATGTATATTGAGGCAACTATATTTAACGGATGAGGTGTAAGAGATGAAAAAGGCATTAAAAATTATAGGAATTATACTTTTGGTACTTGTTGTTATTGCTTTGCTTGTGTATTTTTTTGTACTGCGATACCCGAATCTGAAAGAAGCTCCGACTGTTGGAAAGTGGTACCGCGTAACCGACAGCGGGATGAAAACCTCCGAGGGCGGTAAATACCGCGCTTTCTTCAAGAAAGGCAGCGAAGACAAGGTGATGGTATATTTCGCTGGCGGCGGTGTCAGCGTCAACGAAGAGACAGCCAGAGACGACACCTATAACACTAAGGAAATATTTATTGATATGCTTGCTAATCTGACGATGAACATGGGCGGCCTTGCATCAGAGGTGGAGGGAAGTCCTTTTGAAAACTGGAGCGTCATATTATTTCCTTATGCGACCGGTGATTTCCATGCAGGCACCGGAGAATTTCACTATATAGACCATGACGGCAAAGAAAAGATTCTATATCATAACGGATATGTGAACTATACGCAAACTATGCAAAAAGTCATGGAGCTTGCAGATATTGACGACCCGGAGGCCGTTGTTGTAACGGGTTATAGTGCAGGAGGCTTTGCCACAGCGCTTCTTGCCGACGATATATTTACTAATTATTTTCCGAATACGGAGAGCAAAAATGTTCTGGTGGACGCCGCGCTGTTGCTGAATGACGACTGGCATACCATCGCGGAGGATGTTTGGCAGACTCCTGAGGAAATAGCGGATAAACTGACCGGCAATAACCTCACGCTTGACTGTCTGTCTGCACTGCACGAGAAATACGGGGATGGCATACATCTTCTTTTTGACTGTTCCACCAGGGACGGAGACCTGGCAAAGGTACAAAATTACTTTGACACGGGTGTTATGGAAGTTACGGAAAAAGAGGCGGACATTTATCAGCAGATACTTAAAGAAAATATTCCGCGGTTTAAGGAAATTGGTGTGAGCCTGTTTATCTGGGATGGCGTGGCGTGGTATGACGACCCGAGAAATATGACGGCGCACACCATCATCGCAACTCCCGCCGTATGGCTTCCGTTCGGGGAACAACAGAAGTCCGTGGCAGATTGGCTTGCCGACGCGGTAAACGGTGAGATGGAGGATTACGGTCTTGATTTGGTGGATAAACAGTATTAATAATTCATTACATTTCAAAGGCGATTCATTACAATTAGAAAATTAAATACAAAACATGACGATATATACAATGAACCGGTACAGTGCAGCAGTAGTGTGCTGATAATGAAATTGGGGTGGTTGTATGCTTAAGATTGCGGTCTGTGATGATGAGCCGTCATTTCTAAAACAGATTGGCGGCATGATAAAAAAACAGATGCCTGACTGTATAATAACGGAGTTTCTCTCCGGCGAAGATTTATTGCTTTGCGGAGAGTTATTTGATATATATATTCTTGATGTTCAAATGGAAAAGATGAACGGAATAGAGACCGCAAAAAAATTGCGCGAAACGGACGAAAGAAGCATTATCATTTTTATAACCGGTGCAAAGGAATATGTATTTGATGCATTCGACGTGGCCGCGCTGCACTATCTTGTAAAGCCGGTTGACGACAAAAAACTGTACGAGGCTCTTTGCAGGGCTGAAAAACAGATGGAGAAGAACCGGAACAGGGAAGACAGGCGGATATTTATAAAGACGAGAAAAAAGAATATTACTTTAAATATTTCGGATATTTATTACTTTGAAAATGAAATGCGGAAAATTGCAGCCCATACGGCGAGGGGTGTGATATCTTTTTACGGCGTAATGGCGGATATGGAAAAGGAGGCCGGAGCAGGCTTCTGCCGCTGTCACAGGGGTTATCTGGTGAATTTGTCCTATATTGCCGAGTATGATTCGGAGACAATTACGCTATCTGACGGAGAAAAAATACTAATTTCAAAAGACAGATATCATGATTTTGTAAAACAGTATATGAGGTTTCTTCGAAACGGGGGTGTTTCCCATGTATAAGGCAGTAGAGCCATTTATAGAAGCGGCTGCGTACATAGTTGACGGCGCATGCCTTTCTATGCTGTTCGCAAAATTTGGCGTAAAGAGGATACAACGGGGAATATGGACCTGTATTTTGACAATACTTGCGTGGTCTGCGGCAAATATGTTAATCAGATATTTTGTGTTTTCAGACCTGCCGTATACGTTGGAGAAATCCCTGATAAGCTTTCTATTACATTCGGCCGCCATATATTTAATCGGGTTGGGCCTTTACAGTGGGAGACAGGTTATACGCCTGTTTCTGACACTGCTTTTTATCGCCCTGCTTTATGTTATCAGTGAAGTCGGACACGGTATAAGGCTGTTTTTGGTGGATGGCGTGGAAAAGCTGTCAATGCGCCATGAAGCATTTCAAAATATAACAACCGTCAAAATTATTCTGGATTCCATTTACATTTTTATAGACATTGCAGCGGTGGCGCTGTTTTATTTTTCCATAAAGTCCATAGTGAACAATCACCGTCGTCCTGCGGAAAGCAGGAGCGCAAAAGAATTTATTTTTGGTATTCTGCCGGCGCTTCTCGGGAGTCTCGTCTCTGTTGCGTTATATTTTATGATTCTATTGATAAATGAGCAGGGGCACATTAT
>JAAVXK010000102.1 GCA_022790615.1 Lachnospiraceae bacterium | reverse complement strand
GGTTGCATGGGAGCATTACACAGCGATGCGGGAAGGCAGTAGTCTGACATTAAGAGACGAGGATTATACATTATATTGGAAGGAGGTATTGAAAACAGTCCAGGCAGGAGGCTTTGATGCATTGGGACATATTGATTTTCCCAAACGTTATTACGGTGAAATCTACTATACAGAGTCCATTATGAACGAGATATTTCGTAATCTTGTAGAAAAAGATTCGGTTATAGAAATTAATACGTCTTCTTTGAGAAAGGGTCATGAGCAGACGATGCCGGGAAAAGAATTATTGGAAATATATAAAGCCAACGGTGGAAAATATGTTACAATAGGTTCGGATGCTCATGTTGTAGAAGATATAGGCGCCGACTATGCGATAGCGAAAAGTTTGGTGGAAGAAATCGGATTGAAGGAAGTGATTTATCGGCAAAGAAAACGACAAATAGTATAGGGATGTTTTAAGTTATTTAAGATTATGTTACGGAAAAATAATTATATTCAGAATTAAGGAGAAGAGAACAATGTACGGTTCCATATATTTAGTAGTGAGTGATTTTGAAAAATCAGTTTCATTTTATGAGAGAGTATTAGATATGAAAGTAAGCGGAATTAATGGGATGAGATTTGCAATGTTCAGCATAGCAGGATTAAACCTGTGCATCATGAACGGTCATTTTGACAGTACGCATTGCGAAGAAGTTATTAAGAAGGGGGACTATTATTCTGTCTATGACGATATGGATGAAATTGCGGAAGCGGGTAATACAAGAAAAGTATTTATCAATCTTGGGGTAGACAATTTGGCTGCGGAGTATCAAAGAATTAAAAAGTTAGATATCGTAGAGAAACTTACGCCAATACGTTTTATAAATTTCACATCCCCATATTGGTACTTTACATTCATGGACCCGGATGGAAATCCGATTGAGATTACGGGAGAATATACAGAAAACAGCTCATCTGAGAGTTAGAGTGTGTTTGCACCTTGCAGTATGTCAGCACGCCATAGAAAGGAGGGAGTATGCGTTTACTCTGTAATTGCACCAAACAATTTTTACGGAGCCGAGTCTTTTGAATGAAGCAAAGAGGAGAGGATTATGCAGAAGCTAAGTGAAATAAGTTGGCTGTTTTTTGATATGGGCTCGACCCTTGTGGATGAAAGCATAGTTTATGAAGCCCGAATGAAAAAGGTTGCACAACTTGCAGGTGTATCGTATGAATACGTCTATGAAACTGCAGTAAAATTTTATAAGGAAAACAAACAGGGAGTTTTAGAGACAGTAAAATTGCTGAATGTTGAAAAACCAAAGTGGAGATTTGAGGATGAAATATTGTATAGTGATACTGAGGAGTGTCTCAAAGAGTTGAGCAGAAAATATAAGATTGGTGTAATTGCCAATCAATTGACAGGAACGAAGGGCAGGTTAGAAAAATTCGGAATCCTTAAATATATGGACTTGGTTATTTCGTCTGCAGACGAGGGTGTCTCAAAACCGGATAAAAGAATATTTGAAATTGCTTTGGAAAGAAGCGGCTGTAAACCTGAAAATGCAGTTATGGTGGGCGACCGCATTGACAATGATATTGTCCCTGCCAAACAGATTGGGATGAAAACAATTTGGGTAAAACAGGGGTTTGGAAAGTTTTGGACAATTGCAGGCGAGAGTGAGATGCCGGATTATGAAGCTAATAGATTATCAGAACTATTAGCTTACTTATAATTGATATTATTCATATTGATATCCGTTAATCACCCAGTCATATTCCTTTAAGTTCAAACCTTGTCCGCAATATTCGCACCTGCCGCCGGTTAGCAGTGACAGGCTGGCGCCGCAGGAATCGCAGCGATATACATTTACGTCGTTGATACTCTGAGTAAGAGCACGAATGCTTTTGACAAGGCTAAGATTCAAGTAAGTTTTCTCTTGACGCGCAACGCCGTTTTCGTATTTGGTCAACATCATTCCAACTTTTACGTGTAAATGCTGAAAATCCCCATCCGTATGATAATCCATCAAAACACATTCAAGCAACTTGCAATCAATTACTCCGCGATATCTTACGATAAGCGCCGTCATGTCGCATTCAGCAAATGGTTCGATTTCATTTGTCGAATCTGCATAGCAGATACTGAGTAGCTTGTTGGAGAGGTTTCCAATGAAAGACTCTGTCGAGAAATGCGTGTCTACACTTCGTATCTTTTCAAGCGTTTGGCTCGTCTTTGCGGGTCCGCCTGCCATACTTTCCCTCGACTTCTTTCCTACAAAAACGATAATGAATAGCATCATCACACCGAATCCAAGCAGAGGGGTCAGCGTCATCATGGCGCCGCCCGCATTAATCCCAATCGCTAAAAGAGCGATTACAATAATAACAAGCGCCACATACATTGGTACAAAATTCTTATGAATTGTAAAACCGTCTCTGTGCTGCGTCCAATCCCCCGGATTATATACTGAAGAAACCTTCTGCTTCAAATCTTCAATATGAAATTTTGTTTTACAATAATCACAGCCGTCCACAAAACATTCCAACGCGCCTTCCCAACCGCAGCTCGGACAGATATAATTCCCGTTCATACTTCTTGACTGGATAACATAGTATTCTCCCGGAGAATTTCTTCTCTCATCTGACCATACACAGCGGGTTCCGTCATAAAAAGATTTCCTGTAATTAATCTTATCGCCGATTTTGCAGATTAAATTTTTACCGTCATGTTTATAGTCCCAGTATGGATAACTTCGGTTTTCTTCCTTCGCATACTTGGTAGGACTTATGTAATCATAATGCGCCCGCAGTCCTAGTGAATTAAGCCGTTTTTTATTGAGATAATGCGTATACCACAGATTCTGCGTTGTTGTCATGAATCCGTTTTCTGTAACCTGCGGATTGTTATACCATGTCGCTTCTTCCTGCTTATATTTATTGATAAGTTCGGTCATATCATTGTTCCAAATCTGGCAGGATGTACTGTAACGCTGCTCATCCAAAAACTGCGCTGTGGTATTTTTGAACTGATTCCAATTTTCTCTAAAAGTATTTGCCATATTTCCTACTCCTTAATATGTTTATTATAGCAGGTTAAGATTCCAAATACTATCCTTTTACCTAAAATATGCATGAAAATACTCTGTGGTATGGGATTGAATACAACAGATGATTTAAGGGAGGGAATTGGAAAATATTTATTGCGAAAAAGCCGGATTTACCGTAAGGGAGGACTTAGTTTACAGGAATAAAAATATACATGCGCTTGAAAGAATGGATTTGATATAGTAAGCTTTTAAATGTGATTCCAATTCACGTTGTCATTTGAAAGGAGAAAGATTTTGAATACGTTATACTGTGAAATGATAGAATATGTCAAGGAAAAGCTGCGGGAGTACAATGAGGCGGATAAAACAAAAAAGAATGCAATTCATTATAATCGGTTTGACCATACGATGCGGGTATATCGGTGGATGCAGATATTGTACGACGCATATCCGTGTAAAGAACATATTGATTTTGAGGCGTTGACGATTGCCGCCATATTTCATGATATAGGATATTGCGATATAGATAACATACAAAATCATGCCGAAACGGGAGCCGGTTATTGCCGCGATTATTTGATGAAGAAGCAGTTTGCTCCTGAAAAAATTGATTTTATTTGCGAATTAATCGCAAAACATTCCGATAAAAAGTCTTTGTATGATATTCCAATGGAACTGGTGCTTTTGCGCGAAGCTGACTTGCTCGATGACACCGGGGCGCACGGTTTGGTGCTTGACATTTGGATGGAAACGGCTTGTCAGGAAGCGGTGAGTTTTGAATCCATATTGGAGCATATGGAACAATATACTGTGCGGCTAATGAAAAAGAATCCTATGAGGACTGAGAAGGCGCGTGAAATATGGGAACAAAAAAGGCAATTGACAGAAGCGTTTGTGAGCGCATACCGTATGGATTTGCAAACGCCTGAAATCTGATGAAGTTTCGAAAGAAGCAGTGGATAAAGCGGGCATATGAGTAGGTTTGGGATATCTTTTTATGTCTTCTGTCGTTGATATTTAATTCTTTTAAACATACTCCTATAAGATTTTTCTTAGGTTATAATGCATGGCTTTGGCATAGAGGCGCCTCCCACGCGTATTATAATTAGCACTTTTAGACTATTGCAAAATAACAGTCTGAAAGGTTATAAAAAATGCGATGCGAAAATAGACAAGTAAAATTGTAGATAAAATAGTAGATAAAATTGTGAATAAAATATATTGACATCCTCAAATCTAAATGCTACAATACAATTAACATTTAGGTTAAATGTTAAAGGAGTGTGGATAGATGGCTTTACAGAATACTTTGAAAGCTCTTGCAGACCCTATTAGAAGAGAGATACTGAACCTTTTAAAAGAAGGAAGTATGACCGCAGGAGAAATAACGAATCACTTTGACGTGACGGCGGCTTCGATTTCCCGCCATCTTTCAGTGCTCAAAGATGCGGATTTGATTCGTGATACCAGAGACGGTAAGTATATTATATATGAGCTTAACGCGTCCGTTCTGGAGGAAATAATGCTTTGGATTACCGACTTGAAAGGAGATGGGCATAATGATTGATATGGTTAAAAAGAATAAGGGTAAGCTTACGATTTCATCTATAATAATTTTACTTCCTGTCATTGCGGGGCTGATTTTGTGGGATAAACTGCCTGACAGAATGGCATCGCACTGGAATTTTGGCGGTGAGGCAGACAGGTGGAACGGCAGGGTATTTGAAGTGTTCGTTGTTCCATGCCTGATTCTTGTGATTCACTGGGTATGCATGTTAATATCGTTTGCAGATTCGGGTAACAGGAATCAGAACAGCAAACTTTGGCGCCTGATGTTTTGGATATGTCCGGGAATATCGTTATATGTTAACGCAATAGTGTATTCTATCGCGCTCGGATTAGGCAGCATTAACATACAATCGGCAACAATGGCGTTTATAGGTCTGCTTTTCATAATAATAGGCAATTACCTGCCTAAGTGCAGACAGAACAGGACAATAGGCATCAAAGTTGTATGGACGCTCAGGAGCGAGGAAAACTGGAACAGGACGCATCGTTTCTGTGGAAAGCTGTGGGCGGCATGCGGTGTGATTTTCATGATTTCCGTTTTTCTGCCGCAGTCTGTAAAGATGGTTATTATTCCGGCGGCATTTGTTCCGGCTATAATTTCCCCATTTATATATTCTTTTGTTTTCTATAGGAAACAATGTAGGGATGGATTTGACTGGGAGGCGCAAAAAAACAAAACGAATAATGAATATAATGGTGCAGATAAGAGAAAGGGAGCTAAAATAGCAAAAGTTGCCGGAATTGTCGTCATAACCATAATTTTTGCAGGGGCTGCATGGTTGCTTTTTTCGGGTGATATAGCTGTAGAATACGGAGATTCAGCATTTGAGATAGAAGCTGACTACTGGAGGGATTTGAAGGTTGACTATGATTTGGTTGACAGCGTAGAGTACCGCGAAGAGGATGACAGGGGATTCAGAGTATCGGGCTTTGGAAGCGCAAGACTTCTTATGGGAACCTTTGAAAACGACGAATTTGGGCGGTATACAAGGTATTCATACACGGGATGTAAGACGTGTGTGGTATTGATAGCAAGAGATGAGACACTTGTAGTAAGCGGTAAGGATGATGAGGAGACGAAACAGATATATAATATGCTCTTGGAGAGGTGCAGGTAAATGACCTGCGCTTCCCTTACCGCCCCGCCCCCGCGTAATGCCCCGGCGGTATTCCGGTTTTCTTTTTAAAGCTCCTGATGAAATTCGAATAATCATTAAAACCTGACATAAGGCATGCGTCGGATACATTCTTTCCGTCCATAAGCAGCTTTTTCGCACGCTCGATTCTCTTCTCAAGAATGTATTCCCTTAAAGAAAGGCCGGTATGGCGCTTGAACTGGACGCGCAGATAATTCGTGCTGTAATTAACCGCCGTGCCGAGCCTGTCGAGAGTCAGCTCATCTGTCAAATTATCTTCAATATATTTCATTGCATCAATAACAAGCGGCGGCATAATATTATCGTAATTTTTTAACTCTGAATTTTGGAAAAGATTGTTTATATATATCAGCAGTTCAGTAAAAAAATAAACGCTCATCAAGTCGCTTCCATATTCGTCTGATTGAAGCGCTGTAAGAAAATTGTCTGCAATTTTTGTGAACCGCTTCAAACCATACGGCGTTATATGTATGATTTTACTGATTTCATCGGCGGTCGTATTAAAACATTCGTCAAGGTTCGTCTGTTCCGAGGAGAGCGTACCGATTATTTCTTCCGGGATGCTGATAACAATTCGTTCATAGGAAGATGTTTCGGTTACGATATTTCTGTGAAATGTTCCGGGATATATCATTACCATATCGTTTGGTGAAAGTCTGTGGCAGTTATCTTCAATGTATAATGTAGAGTTTCCTTTCATAAATAGATATATTTCATATTCGTCGTGACGGTGATAGGGCGGATTGCCACCTGTAGAATAATTATCGGATGTCTTGTGAAAGCAGTCCATATCTTTGAGGCGGCTATATATATAGTCATTGTGTTTGTTGCTCATAAATATCCTCTTTCCGAAGTGATGCGGCAAATAGTATACACTCGCGCAATATTTATCGGCGCTTCTGCAATGATTATATCATGGATATATACTATAATTCAAGCAAGTAAAAAGATATTACAGGGCAACCGCTTAAATTTAATCTTTTACATAGGTTCCGGACAATGGTCTGTAAATAATGATTTTAAGCGAGTGCTCTAGAGCGTGAATCCGTGTTTTTATTAAAACCTGTTTGGCAGGAATAGAACCCGGAATCCATGTTTCCATCACAATCAAATTTAGAAAGGAAGATGCAAGATGACAAAGAAAGTATTATCTGTGATACTTATTCTTGCAATGGTATTCACTATGGTCAATTATAATTGTAATTATGCGGCAGCAGAAAAAAACTTACCGGACAATGATAGCGCGGTGTCAATGAATGTAGAAGAAACACTCGGCAGCCGGAACGGATTTCTTCTCTCCGACGGACAGACGGCGGCGAAAGTGTATGTAGATACCGCGCGCGAGGAGTTCAGCGAGAGCGGCGGCAAAGGTTATTGCGGTCTTGAGATAATAGCAGGAACATTTGCAAAGGACGTGGGGCTTGTCACCGGGAAAGATGCAGACGTTGTGACGGATGCGTCCGAACTGTCGGGAAATGTAATTATTGCGGGCACAATCGGTAATAACGAGGTTATCGACACGCTTATCGCAAGAGGAGCGATAGACGTATCGGGACTATATAAGGATGGAGCGCCAAAATGGGACTGCTACCAGATGCAGTTTGTGGGCGGGGACGTTCTGGCTTCGTGCGGCTATGGCGGCGTGGCAAATGCCCTCGTGATTACCGGTTCAAACAAAAGGGGCGCCATGTACGGTCTGTTCAACATCTCGGAGCACATAGGGGTATCGGCGTGGGTGTACATGGCCGACGCGGTTCCCGAGAAATATTCGGCCGTTTGGCTTGATTCGTCGCTGCTTGCGTTCAATCAGGCTGATAAATACCTTGCGAAAGAGCCGTCCGTGAAATAT
>JAAVXK010000136.1 GCA_022790615.1 Lachnospiraceae bacterium | reverse complement strand
ATAATCCTCTTTATTCAGGGTTATTAGACAGTCCGTAATATGCGCGCATATTTTTTCAATGTTGTAAAATACAATTCGGTTGAACAAATCCGCTCCCTTAAAAAAATGAAAACCATGCGCATAATATACAACCTTAGCGCCATTCTTTCTGAACGGCGCCGCCGCCAGCCTGCACAGTACCCCTCCTATCGGCGACTGGCAGTGTACGATATCATAATGCCTTGCCGCCATATGTTTCCTAAGCCCGATAACCGTTCGAATCATTCCCGCAATATCATACATGGAGCGGGGCACCGGGACATTGATTACAGCATGTCCCATACTCTCCAATTCCTCCTTGAACTCCTTAACCTTTCCGGCGTCATATACGCTGCCTTTCGAAAAGTTAGCGGCAACGTCGACCTTATATCCAAGTTCCTCCAGTATTTTAATATTATCCCTATTGAACAAATCAACCATTGAAGCGACTGACGCAAACATTAACGCTCTCATTTGACTACCTCCTATCTTATACAGTATATGTATATAATTGGCGATTTTTATTCTCGCCGGCTCGCCGGATATATAGTATATTATTTTAGCAAAAAAGTAAAAATATTACATAGCATCCTTCTTCCATGGACGTTTTTTTCCGGTCCAGCCCTTATCTTTCCAGTAAATCATATCCGGCTCATTAAAGCCCCGCTTCTGCATTTGACGCATAACGGAAAAAAAGAGTTTTGTTTTAACGGCCGGTTTTGTATTTTTCGAATCTCTCATAATTTTTTGCGCCAGTACGGAAAGCTTTTTATCTATTTTCTGTTTTTTCTTTTCCTTTACTCGTTCCCACGAAGTCTCCGCAACGGCTGCTCCGTATTTGTATATTTTTGCAACTCCCCACCAAAAAGCGCTGTCAGCCATATCCCTGTTCGTGCTTTTCATTCCCGCGCCGGCCGCTGTGGAAATACAGACCGCCTGCTTGGAAAACATTTTTTCTTCCGGACGATGCACCATCCACCGCCAGCCGTAATGGTCTAGCAGCGCCTTCATCGCGCCTGTTGCGTGATACACATAGACCGGACTTGCCAGAATCAGCACATCCGCCTCGTCAATCGCGCTTGTTACCGGCGACAGTTTTTTATAATGCGGGCATTTTGTCTCAGATTCGCCAAAACAGGCGGTACATCCGGTGCAGAACGCATCAAAATCCCTTGGCAGAAATAACTCCGTTATCTCTCCCCCAAGCTTTTGTGCCAGGCTATGTGCAATGTGATATGTAGAACCCTTGTGGCTCTGACCGTGTATAACCGTTATTTTCATTTTGCGCCTCCAATCAGATTTTTATTGGTGTAAATGGAATTCCGTCTGTTTTAAGCTGACAGCGATGCCGACAGACATCCCTGCGCCATATAGTAAAGTATCCAGTTCGCCCACTGCACGCCCTCCGGCATCCCCACCCCAAAAAGCCAGTAGAGAAGCACCACGTCAGAAAGCAGGAATAATACGCCTCCCAGCATTACAAGAACAGAGACTTTTATATTCCGCTGCCTGCATCTCCAAAGGGAAAGCGCTTTGACAAGCATAAATGATATTACAGCCGCATATCCCAAAAGAACCGGCAAAAGACCCTGAAAGTCAAAATCACCCGTCATAAGCACAAGCGCCAGTCCGGCAAATAAAACGGCTGTACAAACCATATCTTTCTTTTCTACCGCGCACATCCGGCAAAACGATAACGAAAACATAACATGCGCAGCGGCAAAACCAACTACGCCAAGCACAAAAAATATTCCCCTGTTCTGGTCAACCGCAAGCAGTACGTCACCCGCCATCGAAAATAACAGGGCAATGCATACGGGTCCAGAAAATAACCGTCTTTCCCTATCCTTATACTTTATATACCCGCATACTCCCGCCAGAACAAAAAACAAGCTTGTAAGGCCCTTAAACAATACTGCCCATACAAAAAAACCGCTGTGAAACGCCGCCAGAAGTCCGGCCAATGCCAAAAACATAAGTCCTTCCAATATCAGATACATAATTTTACCTGTCTCCTCCCTCCGTACTGTCAAACCGGCTTAATTCATATAATTCCTTTGCCATTCTGTCAACGTTTGAGAATGTCTGTCCGGTCATATCCGTTATTTTCTCCTGATTACTAGCTTCTTCTACAATGGAATCTGCACGATTCAATGAATTCTGCACTAATCCGGCCATATCGTCCGCCATCTTCCTCACCTGCCGGCTATGCTGATGCGTTCTGCTGCTGTTCTCTGCAATCTGTTCGGTTTTTCCGCGGGATTCTTCCTGCAGCTGCCCAAGCTCCTGCGCCTCCTTCCTTGCATCTGATATCTGCGTAATGCCCGAATTCACTGATATGATATTTTCTTCATTTGAGATTTTTACATGATTGAGCATTTCAAGCACATTTTCAACCACTGATTTAATTGAAGTACTCGCCTGTTTGGAGCTTTCGGCCAGCACTCTTATCTGTTCGGCAACCACGGCAAATCCTTTTCCGTGCTCTCCTGCGCGCGCCGCCTCAATCGACGCATTTAACGCAAGCATGTTCGTCTTTGCCGTAATATCGGAAATCTCACTGGTAAACGCCGATATTTCAGAAATAACTTTCTCCAGATGCTGTACGGATTCTCCTGTCATATTCGCAGTTTTCCCAATGTCCTGCATCGTTTCAACTGCATAATTCATTATACCCACGTAATTTTGCATACGCTGCCATATATCGTCCGATATTTCAAGCATTTCTTTTGTTCGCTCGTCTATCATGCCAATTAATTTGACCATTTCATCAACGGAATTCTGCATATCGCTTACATGCTCCATACTTCTGTTGCAGTCCTGGGTCGTTTCTTTTGCAGAACTGACGATAGACTGATTCGCCCGTCTGGATTCATTCACATTCTCTGCAAGCTGTTCGGTCATACAAACCAGCTCGGAAGAAACTTTCCCACATGTCTCTACGACAACCGCCACCTGTTCAGCGCTGTGCAGATTCTCCAAAATAGCCCTTGAAGCCCCGGCAATATTAATAAATACAACCGACATAACCACCTGTTCTATAGTAAAACCAAGCGAGCGTGTCAAAAACCACTCCATATTTGTCGGGTATTCAATCTGCTGTACATTCTGCGAGCGCAGAAACAAAGATATCAAAAGAAATATGTAACTTACAATCGAAATATGTAATGTGAATTTCTTATCAAAAAACATGCAGCTAAACAACATGGCGAGCCCATAAGTCATATAAATACCAATAGCCGAATTCCCTCCAAGCAGCATGACCACAAAGCCTACAGCCAGCACACTGACATATCTCATTATGTTGACGGGAACACCCAGTTTCTGCAGTATCGTAGGCCCAACCGTACATATACATCCTATTACGGAAAGCACCGCCAAATCCTGATACCGTATAAGAAACGCCCCCGCGGCGGTTGCAAGGAATAAAACGGGAAATACTAACGTCATCCACAATAAAACCTTAGCAAGCCGTCTACAGACTTTCATATTATTTTCTTCAAAAAAATCCATCCGTTCTTCCATCATCCGTTCATCCTTTCTAAAAGTAATTAAAACATGTATTCCGCAAACAAGTCAAGATTATTTTACTATTGAAAAATAAGAGGACAAACACGCCTTGCTGCCCATCCTCTTATTTTTCTTATGACATAAAATTACGTTATAACACTATAATATTTACTTGTACCCTTACTTTACTTTCACCTTTACCTTCTTTGCGCATCCGTTTCTCGCATAGATGTAAATATGGCATGACCCTTTGCCAACCGCTTTGATTGTTCCGCGTTCAGAAACTACCGCGACGTTTTTATTGCTGCTTGCATAACGGAATTCATTTGCATGCGCGCTTGAAAGCTGTTTCTTATTTTTAACTTTAAGTACAGTTTTCGCCTGTATTTTTGCAGTCTTTCCTTTTTTCAGCCTGTAAGTGCTTTTCTTCACCTTTACTGCTTTTACATTCGTATAATCCGTATTATTTTTCCCTACAATATGGGCATTATATGTTTTGCCAAGTATTGCTTTTTTCCCGTCTGACAGCTTATAGGCTTTTATGAAGAACTTGTAATTCTTTTTCAAGTTCAATTTCTTACCATTTACTTTGGAAATAACAATTTTTGTTTTCTTGCCGCTTTTCACCTGATTGAGCGATTTGGCGCTAAACTTCATACCGCAATACTGCACGTAAACGTCGTATCCGTCTGCACCCTGCACTTTGTCCCATGTTATATATATTTTATTTCTTACGTATTTTGACTTACAATTTATATTTAACGTAAGTTTTTCCTTTTTCCGCGCTCGTCTTTTCACGTCACTGTTGTTCACGCCTGTATCCGCCGGATTCTGCACGGATATATTGTTATTACCGCCGACTGCATTATTACCGCTGCTATTGCCTCCGGTATCGTTATTGCCGTTATTTCCACTATTACCGTTATTTCCGCTACCGCCATTATTATTACTGTTACCGCCTTCATCCTTATAGACTATTACATAAGCTGAAAATCGGTCTGTAGCTATCGTAACAGTATCGTCATTATTGTCCAAATCGGCAAGTATTTCCGCTTTACCGTCATGCACCCGGATAACGGCAAATGTCCTGGACTTTTTGCCGTCTGTTGTCTTAAGGCTGTCCGGCACATGAATAGTAACCGTAACTTTTTCCGATGTCTGGGAAATAGCTGTCCGCTTCTCACCAATCATCTTAAAAAGATTAATGTCAAGGTATTGCCCTTCCTTATATCCGTTTAACGATGCCTGTACTGCCGATTTATCTTCACTGCTGACAGTGTTGTCCGCATTTTTTACATCCAGAATGAATTTTATATCCACTCCGCTGCCAAGCATCGCTTTTTCTTCATCTGTCAGAATGATATCAGCCAGCTCATTTACTTCTGTTTCAATATTTGTCTCCGGGACGTTTTCTCCCCTATCAACATACTTGCTGACACTGCCTGGCAGTTTCGGAATCGTTTTGTTAATAGAAATGGTATCTTTCACGGTGTTGTCCGTTTTGCTGACAATTGTAACATTTCCTTTTATACTTCCGTCTTCCGTTATCGTCGCGTCTTTTTTGTCAATGTTGCCAACAGTAACCTCCACGTCGTCAGGGCTGATTCCCGCCTCGGTGAGCGCGTTGTCGATGACGTCCTGAACGTCCTCTTTCGTCGTGTCATTCGTCGCAGTGATTTCCCCAAGCGCCTCCTCGACTACCTTTTTGGCTTCCGCTACCTTTTCCTCCTCCGTCTTCGGGAGCTGCGGTATCGTCTTGTTGACTGACACGCTGTCCTTTACGTTCTCGTCTTT
>JAAVXK010000126.1 GCA_022790615.1 Lachnospiraceae bacterium | reverse complement strand
GTCCTAAGCGTCCAGTGGACGCTTGTTCAGGACGGACCGTAACGAAGTGCAGACCCAAACGCAAGCTTGCATGCAACCTACGGCGCTGAACATCCGGTGGATGTTCGTTTAGCGCTGACCGAAGCGGAGCGTAGACGCGCGCGGGTCAAATACCCCGCCCCTTGAGGAAAACTTGCTAAAAAAGAAGCTAAATCATGCCTCGTAGCTTGTGCGAGGTATTTGACAATGCAGATACATATTCTCCTAAAGTTTCCGGCTGAAACCAGTTTTCCTTAAATTCAAACCATTCCTGCTCATCATTTAAAGCACACAAATCCAACCCAATCTATTATAACATATTGGAAATAAAATTGGGAATAAACTCAAACGTAACGAACCGTGGGGGCTGTCGTACTAAGCAATTGGTGCGGGGCCTCCCCTTTTTGTACTGCTTTTATCCTGCAAAAAAACAATCGCTGAATCTCGAAGAAGCTGGCAGTCGGTGTAAAATATAAATTCGCAGCAGCCTGTTAATTCATCATTCCAAAAACCTCTTGATTTTTTTGCAGCTACGTATACAATAATACCAAATCAGGATTAAGTAAATCAAGATTAGGAATTTAGGGAGGCGTAGTTATGTTCATAGGCAGAGAAACGGAGCTAAGATTCCTGAAGGATAAATACAACGAAAAGAAAGGTCAGTTAATTGTCCTATACGGAAGAAATTTTTTTCGTTTTTGGTACGCTTTCGGATTTGCAAATCTTTCGCAGCTTGAGGACGTCTGCAAAGAATTTGTGCGTGAACTGCAAAAGAAAAATGCCCTGCCATTCCGATATGGCAGTATGGGTCGTTGGATGGGAAAAACAACCGTGCGCGATAAAAATGCGGAAAACGCGCTGAAGATAGCGGAAACGGAAATAGATTTGCTCGGCATTGGCAGAGGTGCAAAGGAGTATATGGAAGCTTGGATATGGGTAATCATCCAAATATTGCTCTATAACACAATTACTTTTATACCCTTAAAATGTAATATGTTTGTGAACATTCAGTTGGATAAATTGACAAAATGTATATCTCATACTATTCGTTTCTTCGCAATGCGCTTTTTGTATTTCTTCTGGTTCTATTTTTTCATGCGCTTAGAATAATCCCCCGTTTCCCTTTATCTTATACCCCTTACAACAATAATCATTAATTCTGTCAATAATCTCCTCCGTGTATATCTCGCCGGCCATAATAATCGGTATTCCGGGCGGATATACATACAGCGTATCATCGGCGGTGTCGCCGGGCTTTGCGTGCCATACATTTTTCCCTGTCATTGCGGCGGCTTTGGTGCGATGTATACCGTCGCAGGACATATTATCCGTACATGTATTATCAATCTCTGTTATGGCGTCTTCCAGGAGGGCAAGAGTATCTTCACTGTCGCACACGCTTGTCATTAGTATAACATATTCCGGGAGGGACAGTTCGGGCTGAATCCTGTATTTTTCGCGCAAAAGGGTATACAGAGAAAGGACGTCCATGCCGCAGCGTCTTGTGCTTATTACAATTTTCGAGGCGTCCCTAGTGTCGCCATACGGCAGAAGTTCAAGATTATGGAGGTGTGACAGTTTTTTATATAGTCCGGTCAGCCGTTTGGCGTAATCGAAGTATAGGCCGTCAGCGTCCTGTTCAAGCATATCCATGCAGTAATCTATGGAACCCATGAGAATATAGGAAGGACTGCTGCTTTGGAATATTGAAAGATACCGCTTTATCTCGGACGTGTCAACACGTTCCGTAACAATATGCAGAAGGGCTGTCTGCGTCAGCGACGGCAGCGTCTTGTGAATACCGTGTATGACGATGTCGGCGCCACATTCCACCGCGCTTTTTGGAAATATAGGCGAAAACAGCATATGCGCCCCGTGAGCTTCGTCGACTATGACAACGGCGTTATGTCTGTGCGCAATTTCCGCAATACTGCTAATATCCGAGATAACACCCTCGTAGGTGGGCGAGGTGATGAATACGCAGTTGATGGCAGGATTATTCCCAAGGGCGTTTTCAACGTCGTCAGGCTGAATCGTACCGAGGGGGAGGCCGCACAGCCCGCCTTTCGGCGTAAGGCGCGTTATAGTAAGGCCGTTAAGCATTGCGGCATTGTAGGCTGATTTGTGCGAATTATCTGCAAGCAGGATGTGGTCGCCTCTCTTGCACACTGCATGTATTGCGGCGAGAATACCGCCGGTACATCCGTTTATGAGAAAAAATGTCTCTCTGCTCCCGAATATTCCTGCCGCACGCTCCATTGCGGACTTCAGGCAGCCGTCCGGATGGTGCAGGTCGTCAAAGCCGTCAATCTCGGTTATGTCAATGCCGTATGCGTCAAAATGCGGAGATAGTTCATCATTTCTCTTGTGACCCGGCATGTGGAACGGCGTGGGGCCGTCCGCGCCGTAGATATGTAGTTTGTGTAAAAGGTTATTCTTGTATTTCATTCGTGATGCTCCATGATAATAATATGTTGTATTTAGACGCCTCCAATATACTTTACGAGCCGCTTGACTTATAATGCCTTACCCCGTATTTCCAAAGCAAAAATGCCGGAATCATAAACCAGCATGCGACAAGCGGCAGGAACATAAGTATAATATTGTCGCTCCTGCCCGTTAAGAAAAGCAGCGGATAATACTGAAAGAGTGAATAAGGTATAACAAATGTCGTGAATAAAAGCATTTTTTTGCCGTATATGGCGGTCGGGTATTGACCGAATTCTCTTGCGCCGTCGGTAAATACGTTCATAAATTCCAGTCCGTCCAGCGTAAAAAAGCACAGCGCGGCATAGATTAAAAATAGCGCGGAAAATATTACGGTTCCGCCAGTTATCATGAATATTATCGTAATTATTCTCGAAAAATTCCATGCAATCCCGCTTGCCATAATACCATAGACAAACATCACGATTGCCTGAAGCATCCTGCCGATGCGCGTAAGCTCAAATTTGCTCCCAAGCACCTGCATAATTTCGCTTCGGGGGCGCACAAGGATTCTGTCGAAATCGCCGCCCCTCACCATGCCGGAAAAGGTATCGAATCCTCTTGCAAACATCTCTGCGAGCGAGAACGCAAGAAGCATTGTTGAAAAGCACAGCAGAACCTCGCTGTACGTAAAGCCTTCCACGCTCCGAAATCTCTCGAACATGAAAAACATACTTAAAAATACGGTAAATGATACTAAAAACTGGCCCGTAACATTCAAAAAAAATGAAGTCTTGTACTGCATCATGCATCTTATATTAATTGATATATAATGAAAATACAGTTTTATGGAGCTTTTTTTCTTATTATTTATCCTATTATTAAATGCTGTCAATTTATTTGATGCTGTCATCGCTGTCAACCTCCCTGCACAACAATACGCTTCTCGGCAATACGACATAACAGTTTTCCGACGGCTGTTACCGCCACAAGCCAGAATATCTGCAGTATTATCGCTTTTTTCATCTCGTAGCCGCTCATGCTGCCGCTATATATTCTAAGCGCGACGTTCTGCATTGACGCAAAGGGCAGCAGTTCCATAACCCTTTGTATCTTTTCGGGAAAGAACGGCAGTGGAATCAGGCCTCCTGTAAAAAAATCAACGACCGACATAAACACGATTCTAAGCCCCTGTGCCGATACCGTGAAAAATGTCAGCACATATATAAGCATACAAAATGAAACGGTCACGGCAAGCCCGAGTACCAAAGTAATCAGGAACAATAGAAAATGTAACAGGCTCGCAGGCGCGGCTATACCGTATGGCTTAGGGATGAATACGGCTACCGCCAGTATCGGAAAACAACGCAGGAAAGCTCTTGCCAGCCTGTTAGCAATACTTCTTGTATACCACATGTTGTATATGCTTATGGGCCTGCAAAGCTCGTACGAGATATTTCCGGTCACTATCGAGTCCATAATTTCATTTTCCATCATCCAGGCCGCAAAAAGCGCAAGAAACGCCTGCTGTAGCCATACATATGACGACAACGCCGAAAATTCCATTGGAAACGCGGCCGCGTCCGCCCTGTAAAAAGCGCGGAACATAAGAATCTCCATAAATCCCCATACAAACTGCGTGACGATTCCCGCAAGCGCGGCGGCCCGGTACTGCAGTCCCATTATAAATCTTAATCTGAAAAATGATAAATATTTTTTCATAGCAGGAATCCTTCCATGTCTTATAATATTCGTAAGCATAATTTACGAACAAAAAAATTTTCCAATTTCAGTCGGACAAGGCATTATATTTCATATGTGCGGTACAGCTCCGCGATGGTTTCGTCAATGTTACTGTCACTTCCTTTTTTGATATCATCGAGGGTGCCGTCCATGAGAATCCTGCCTTTGCCAATTAGGATGATCCTGCTTGTAAGCGCTTCAATGTCCTGCATATCGTGAGTTGTGAGAATAACGGTTGTGCCATGAGTTTTGTTCAGTTTCAAAATAAAGTCGCGAACCGCAAGCTTTGATACTGCGTCAAGTCCGATAGTCGGCTCGTCTAAGAATAATATGCGCGGACTGTGAAGCAGAGAGGCCGCAATTTCACATCTCATGCGCTGTCCGAGCGAAAGCTGCCTTGCGGGCGAGCGCAGAAGCTCCGACAAATCAAGCAGTTCTTTCAGTTCTTCCAGATTGTTCTTGTAATCAGACTCCGGTATGGAGTATATATCCTTTAACAATTCAAATGAATCAATAACCGGGACGTCCCACCAAAGCTGCGAGCGCTGTCCAAACACAACGCCGATATGCTTTACGTGTTCGATTCTGTTTTTTTGCGGAACCCTCCCGTCGACAAGCACGGTTCCGCTGTCAGGTGTCAGGATTCCGCTTAATATCTTGATTGTGGAACTTTTACCCGCCCCGTTTGGGCCGATGTAACCGACCATCTCGCCGTCGCCAATGGTAAATGACACGTCGTTTAACGCGCGGATTGTTTCATATTCACGGCGAAAAAGAGATTTGCATGCCTGTGCAAATCCCGCGTTTCTTTTTGCTATTTTGTATGTTTTACATACGTTTTCCATTGTAATCATTATGTAGTTCTCCTGTCGTTTGGAGTTATGAAATTATTACGGTTTCTAATTCCTTCTCTATTTCATCGTCCGTCATCTCAATATATGGAAGCCCAAGTTTTCCATACAGCACTATCAAATCCATTTTGAATATGCCAAGTATCTCAGCCGCTCTGCCATGTGAGATAACGCCATCATGCACATAAGGGTACAGCATCATTGCGTTTCGTTTGAGTTGTTCTTCTCTTCCCGGCTTCATAACGAATGAAACCATTTCTTCCGGCATCTCCATATTTACTAAAGCCATAATCACAATCTCTTTCCATTCTCACATATATTTTCACATCATAATTGTTCATTATCTTTACGGTAATAAGCACCCAATCATAAAATATGATTCATGACTTTATTACCTTTTCACCGTATAGAGTGTATTATACAGTATATTATGCAATAATAACACACTTTTCAGATAATAACAGATATTTTTTCTTGTTATATTTATCAGCTATTACTCTGTAAAATCAGCATAACTTATTGATAAGTAATAACATGTGTGCTAATCTGTAAAAAGTAATATAAAAAATAATATAATAAATAATTTTTGTGTTGACATATCTGATGGATCAGTACAATCCGAGGTCGTATTATTTGCCGGTTTGGCTGATAGTGGATTACTTTTGGAAGCAGAAACTATGATACTTGCTTTTGGACTTGCGAAGAGGAAAACAGAGTGTGAATGTGACGCCGATATATGCAGGCCCGGGGTATGTTTACATTATCTTCTTTTTTCTGTACTGCAGCGGGGTAAGCCCCGTTGTTTTCTTGAACTGTCTACAGAAATGTTCCGTGTTATTGTATCCGCAGTTGGAGGCGATTAGATTCACGGGTTGGTTGCTGTATGCAAGAAAATATTTGGCGTATTGTATACGGCTTTCTATAACATCCTGCATAAAAGTCCTGTCAAACGACATTCTATATAGCGAATGAAAGTAATTGGGGCTGATATGAAGTTTATCTGCCAGCATATCAAGCGTCCAGTTTCTTTCAGGATAATTCAGTATGTCATGTCTAATACTGAGAAGCTCGTTATAGTGCGGAATCGTATTTTTATCCGTACCTGACTCACATATTTTTAAAAATAAGGTTTTCATAAGATTGTTCAATATTTCATCACGGTTGGGGCTTTCTGCAATATTTTCAAACGCAATTATTTGCATCAAATCAAATATCCGCGCGGGGTCGCATAAATGTATAGGTTGTGAAGGCGGTATCATATATTCTTCCGTAACCGGTTTGTCGCTCGTAAACTGGATAAAGTAATCTTTGTATGGCAGTGAAGCGGGCGCATAAAAGTAGGGGGTTCCTTTTGGAAAAAATAAAGCAATATATGGGGAATGTTTATAAAGCCGTCCATTTATTTTAATGACAACCGGACTTGCCGGAATTAATAAAAGGTTATTACTAATTCCGTTTTTCATATCGCACTCAAAATAATCCGTGACGTTAGTACTAACAACAACATATTTTATATCAAACATATCAGCCTGGTCCTCTTTCTCAAGTAAAAGTGTAAGATATATCAATTAATTATTAATTTATATCATTGAACGGAAATTGTCAAATTATTATAATATATTTAAGTAACAATATAGATGAAGTGACATTACAGGGGTCGTGAACGGAAACATAGAGTATGACAGAAAGGAAAAGGACATTATGAGGAAACTATACAGAAAGGTATTATCAGCAGTAATTGCGTGCGCGCTGCTTTTGACTTCCACGCCGTATGCCACTGGGGGATCGTTATGTAAAGCTGAAAATAAGGAGTTTGACGCCATGTCAGAAAAACAAAACGGAGGTTATCTTGCGACATATGTCGCGCGTTATGAGCCGGACTTGGGTGCGGAGTTTGCACAGTACCCGTCAAAAGAATATATGGATACATATCGTACCGATGTATTGTATTATGGTTTGTCGAAAGATGGGAAAGAGTATAAGGCGCTCAATAACAACAAAGCGATATTGTCGCCGGCAGGGTGCACGAAGCTTGGCTCACCGTCGCTGTTTCGCAGACCCGATGGAACGTACGGACTTATAGCCGCAGTCGATAATGCGACTGACCAGATTATTGTATTTTATTCGGATGATTTGCTATATTTTCATAGTCAGAGGATTAGAAAGCTTAATAATGAAGGAATTACAGTCATGAATCCTACGGTTCAGTATAACGAGGGAACATTATCTTATGATATTTCTTGGGAAGGCGGAGACGGGAATTCCTATATAACGACATCAGAAGATTTTGATAGTTTTTCCGAACCGTTGGAGACGTCGTATGAAAAGGCTTTGACAGGTGCCTCTCTTCCGGATTATGCAGCAAGAGAAGAAGCGTCTGTATTTGAACTTACGCAGGAGGAATATGACAGGGTAAGCAAAAAATACGATAAGCTTCACAGCGTTGCTGTTGATGTCAATGACATTCAGATACAGTCCGGGGATGAAGCGGTACTTCCGGATCAGGTTGATGTTGTATACAGCGATGGCTCTAAAACTGCCATGGGCATTGACTGGAATACGAATGGCCTTAATCTTAAAAATCTTGCCGCAGGGGAATATACACTAACGGGAACTGTCAGGGCCACAACGGAGTATAACAGTCCTTTGGCTCTCTACAGGGCAGATCCGTATGCCATATATGATGAGGAAAAGGGTGTTTATTATTTTACCGGTTCCGACATGAATGAGAGGTCGGCGAGCGGCGGCGGAGCATATGATGCAGTTGTGATACGACAGGCTGACACGCTTAACGACATTGCGGAGGCTGAGGAAATCGAGATATGGAGGAATGAGACGGCAGAAGATGGAACTAAGGTGACAGGGTGGTTCTGGGCTCCCGAAATTCATAAAATCGGGGGAAAATGGAGAATCATAGTGCAGGGACAGGTTACGGAGCCGGGAGACAGCAAATCAAGTACCAGACAGTGTATATTTTCCTGTAACGGCGATGATTTGATGAATGCTGATAACTGGGAATATACGGGTTATATTCATAACACTACGGATAACCAGCCGGTAGGGGCTTTTGATACGACATATTTTGAGTATGACGGACAGAGTTATTATGTCACTCCAAAATCATCACAGCTCTGGATTACCAAAGTTGACCCGGAGAACCCGCTGTATCCAACGGACAAACTTGTACGCCTTTCTGGCGCTGACAGGGCGTACGAAACAAATATCGGTGCGGGAAAAGCAGGGTTTGGAAGTATTAACGGTATGCCGGGACAGGCGATTCAGGAGGCGTCTTCCGTTCTGATTCATGATGATAAAATCTTTATTGTATATGCGGGATGTACGATTGATATGATGTACTGCGTATGCGTGTTGTGGACATATGTTGATTCGGACTTTATGAATCCGGACAGTTGGGAGAAATATCCGTTCCCACTCCTTAGCACCCAGGACCTTACGACAACGGTTAAACAAGCTGATTACAGCCTGACGGACGGTACCGACAAGGTGACGGGACATGGAGACAGCGGCCTGCTTCCCGAGGGCGAGGGAGAATATACCGGAACATTTGGCCCCGGCCATAATTCATTTACAATTGATGAAAACGGAAACCCGGTTATTATATATCATGCCAGAGACTGGGATGACAGTTACCCCGGGGCAACGGGAGACGCCAAGTACGGACTGGTAGACCCGGGACGCCATGCGTATGCGAAGCATGTAGTGTTCAATTATGAGGGATTTCCTGTATGCAACCTTAGTCCGGAGGAGTATCTGGCCTCGAACCTTAGGACGGTTACAGTTAAGATTCGCGTATCGGACGGCAAGACGGATGCCAGTAATACGGGTAACAATGATGGCGGTAAGCCGCCTGTGAATAATCCTGTTGATAATAACAAGGATAACAGCAAAAATGAATTGGTAAACATTAAAGCAGGCGATACGAAGACAATAGGAAATGCAAAATACACCGTTTTGAGCGTCAGTGCTTCCGGGAAAGGAACCGTCGCATTTTCAGGATTGAAGAAAAGGACTTTAAGCAAAGTAACAATTCCTAAAACGGTTAAGATTAACGGAAAATCTTTTAAAGTTACCAAAATTGGAAAGAAAGCTTTTTATAAATGTAAGAAACTAAAGAAAATTTCAATTAAGGCGACGAATCTTAAGAATGTTGGGAAAAATGCTTTTAAGGCAACGTCTAAGAAATTAAAAGTTACAGTTCCTAAAAAGAAATTAAAGACTTATAAAAAGCTCTTTAAAAATATAACACTATATATCCGGTAATTCAGACAACCGGATATATAGCACTTAATAATAACAATATTAATATATGGAGGCGTGATATTATGAGAAAGAGAATTTTAGCAAAGATGCTATGTGTTTCACTGGCGTCAATACTATGTACATGCAGCATTGTGCCTGAATTTGGAAACATGCGTGGGAGTTATGCACTGGCTGCGGACGAGGCGGCCGTAGTACAGACGATAACGCAGCACTTTATTCCTAAGGTAGATTTGAGCAATGTAATTCCGGACGGAGCTGTTATGAAGGACGGACGTATTTCACTGCCAACGCAGATAAGGGACCACGGAAAGACGGCCGCTATTACATGGACGTCCTCCGACCGGGGCATTATATCGGATGACGGAGCCGTAGTCTGGGCGGACCGGGACGCGAAAGTTACTTTGACGGCGCAAGTGTCTCTGGATGGTTACAGTGCGACGAAAGATTTTACGGTTCCCGTTCTGTCACAGTCGGGACAGCTTGACAGCTTTAAAGAGAATTTTATTGTCAAATCCTATATTGCGGCCGGAGATAAGCTGCCCGTTTCTTACGGCTCGGGAAGCATATCTTACAGCGGAACAGATCTGATATCGGGAGACGGGGCTGTGTCGGCAGAGATAGCCGAAGCGGTTAATGCTGAGGTGACGGCCAATTTTACGCTGAACGGCTTATCCGCCGCCAGAACATTTAACGTGCGCATATTACCAAAGGATTCGCCAAAGTACATGTGTTATACAAGGATTGTCGATTCATTTGAGCAGTATGACGAGAATCTTGCGTTCAGCATGCATCTGGCATATAGTGGTGACGGCGAGTATTACGAGGCGCTCAATTATAACAGCGGCGTGCTGTTTGCTACGGGTTATTATACGGACGATACAAATAACCTTGTAACCAAGCTGTTGGATTATCCGTATTTGTTTTACTTAAAGGACGGGGGGTATGCCGTTATGTCGCAGCACCTTGACATGGGTAATGACCAGAAGAACCCCAACCTGCAGTACGATGAAGACCATAAAGGTATGGTGGCCGTATATACTACGGATGATTTGATGCATTACAGCAGGGCGAGATTCATAAAACTTGGAGATAATTTCATAAAGAACGCCACATGCGAATATGACACGGCGGCGGGAAATTACGTAATACACTGGGAAGATGTGGACGGCAGGTTTTATAAAACCACAATGAAGGATGTATTAGACGAGGATTCCATTATTGAAACCAAAGAGAGCAATGTATTATGCTTTGATTCAAAGGAAACCGATATAACGGATGCGGTGCCAAGAAATATTATTCCCGTAAGCTCACAGACAAGCGAGCATGTGACAAAAAAATTAATGCCGTTAGTTAACACGGATATCAAAGTGCCGCAAATAAAGGCATTATCAGGGGCCGATATTGAAAAAGCAAAAGTTACGGCCGTATATTCGGATGGTTCTACAAGTGAAAAAGAAGTGGAATGGGATTATTCAAACGTAGATTTTTCAAAGCTTGGAAGTACATATACGATTACGGGAAATGTTCTTTCAGGCAATGACTATGGTTTTGGAAGCGCGTTGGACTGGGATGGAAAGTGTAATTTGGACGAGGAGGAATATATATACAATAAGGACGGCAATACTATAAAGTCATACGACAGTTTAACAAAGAACTGGGCGGACCCTAACATCTGTTACTGGAACGGACATTATTACTTTATCGCTACGAATGATGCAAACGGAAATATTGGTTTTTATCTCCGCGAAGCGGACACTGTCCGGGGACTTTTTGAGGACGGCGTAAAATTTTATAATATCCTTGACCTTAATAAAGAGGGAATTAAAAAGGATATGGGCGCTTTCTGGGCTCCGGAACTTCATATTGTAAATGGAAAACTTACTTTGTTTTTCGCACTCAGCTTCTATGCGCATGTTATGCAGCTTGAGGGAGACGACCCGACGAATCCGGATGACTGGGGCCCGCTGCACGAAGTTAAACATGACACCGGAAAATACTTTCATAACCGCGCAATGGCTATTGACATGACATATTTTGAAGTAAATGGATTGTCATATGTGGCATGGTCAGGCAGGGATGAAAAGAACGGATGGGGAAGGGGAGCGCTTATGTATATTGCGACGTGCGACCCGGAACAGCCGTGGATTCTTACAAGCGACGCTATACTGATTGGCGGCGACCAGTATAGCTGGGAGTCAAACCACGGAGTAGTAAACGAGGGCGGATATGTCGTGGTAAGGGATGGAACCGTATATATGACCTATTCGGGAGCTTCGGTAGATAATACGTATTCGGTAGGTCTTCTTAAAGCCGATGCGGAAGCGGATTTGCTGAATCCTGATAGTTGGATTAAGAGCAATTATCCGATACTATCTTCATTTTCAGTGGAAGGCGAGTTCGGTACGGGACATAGCAGTTTTGTAAAAGATACGAACGGGGAGCTGTTGTTTGTATACCATGCAAGGGGACCTAAATGGAATAGTGCAAGGACTACGGGCGTGCGCCGCGTACAGTTTGATATGGACGGCGAACCGAACCTGACGCTGACGGACGCAAGAGATTTGCTTGAGGAATACCGTTCGGTTACTGCGGAAGTTAAAATTGCGGACCCTAACGAGCCGGAGAAACCTGTTGACAACGGAAACGGCCAGATAACCAACCCTCCTGTAGGCGGGGATAACAACGGAAGTAATGTAGGAGGTAATGTTCAGCCGCCAAAGACAGACGATAATCCGTCTTCAAAAATAGTTCTGAAGAACACTTCGATAAAAAGCATAAAGAAGCTTGCAGGCAGGAAGGCAAAAGTTACGTTATCAAAAAAGGTTAAGGGAGTGAAAGGTTATCAGATTCGCTACTCTCTTAAGAAGAATATGAAAGCTTCAAAAAAGGTTACCATTAAGAAAGCTTCAAAGCTTTCTGCTACAATAAGCAAACTGAAAAAGGGAAAGAAGTATTATGTTCAGGTAAGAACCTATAAATCTGTAAAGGGTAGTAAAGTTTACAGTAAGTGGAGTAAGAAAAAAACGTTTAAGTATTGAATAAAGACTAGTATATCATTGCACAAATAACAATGCTGTACTGGTGTACTGCCCCGCAGCTTGCTGCGGGGTATTTTAATACCAATTAATTAATATATCATATAAAACAATATAATAATATACCTTATACATAAATGATATAAACATATATATTGACATGTATTAACATATAATGTAATATATCTAACAAATACTGATTTATGCAAATAATGATGTAAACGGAACATTGTTCTTGAACAAATATCCTTTGTAGATTTATCATAAAATCAATATAACAGTACACTGGGAATTATGTTATAATTAGGAGGCGTATATATGAAAAAACATTTATGTAAATCAGGTATGATACTCTGCACATTCATTTGTCTTTTATTCTATATTAGTGGAACGGGAAAAGAAGCCAATGCGGCCAATATTAAAGCCGAAGTAATTTCGGTTAACGATTCGTGTTCTTATGCGGCGGATGCTATCGGTAAGAAAAACGTTGTTATAGAGAATTATGATGAATATCAAAAACTGCTTGGGAAAATAGAGAAATTGTTAGCTAAAAAATGTCCGGATGTACCGCTTATGGCTAATGACGCATACAATGCAATTTCCGGATATAGCAGGAAGTATTTTGTAAAAAATAATCTGTGTATATTTATGTATGATGTTTCTGATACAGGTAAATCAACTTATTTTGATAAGTTTAGTAAGGAAATAATAGATGGAAAGGCTACAGCCGTATTTAACGTCTTACGAACTTCATATATCGGAGGTATTGAAGGTGAATCCGTATCCTATTATATTGTGAAAGTGAAAAAATCCACTGTTAAAAATGTAAAGGATTATATTTGTAGGGAAAGTGCATATACGGCGCCCGTTAGAAGCGATTCAGAATATGATGCGGCGCTGCAGAAAGCGCAGCCCATATTAGCAGCAAATGATAATAACGAACGCGTATTATACACAAACATTTCTGCGGCGGCAAATCTTAATTCCAATATTGCGGAAAAATTGTTTAAGAAAAATGTTACAATTGTTACAAGTTACAAGCAATATAAAAATCTTATGAAAAAAGCTAAGAGGTATGAAAAAAATGCCGGAACAGATAAGTTTTATAATGCATTAAAGATATATAATAAAAAATACTTTAAAAAGAACAGTTTGTGCATATTTGCATATTACAATCCCGATACAGGCATGAACACAGGCGCGGGTAAACTAATAAAGGAACATGCAGGAGGAAAAACGGTAATAGCGTTTGCAGCTTCCGGACTGCCATATTACGGGGGAAAAGACGAGGCGAGTTATTCATATTATTTTGCAAGTATTAAAAAGAAAGATCTTCAAAATGTTCAGAAATTTGAGTGCAGGAGAGTTATCTTGTTAGAGGATGGGGCTGTTCATTATGCGGGTAACAAGGGCTTGTTAACGGATGGTAAAGTCAGGTGTATTCTAACTGAGGATTGAGAATAATTGCAGTTATGAATAATATCAATAAAGGCGAGATGGGGCTGTTGCATAATACAGTGAATGCACAGTATGTTAATGAAAGCGGCAGGATAGATGCGCTTCATATTGTGCGAATCCGCAGTTTTGCGACAGCCTCATAATAACTCGCATTCAGAGAGGATTACCAGGGCATATTTTCACCGGATAACCGTAGACGTCCTGTATTGTTCAGGGGAAGTTCCCTCTCTTACTAGAACGATATTCTCGCCCTTTGACGTGTCAAATTCTATCAAATCATTTTCATGAGCCTGTATTGTCTGGGCTTTTCTTTCATTTCTATATAGAGTAATATTCGTATCCCATGGATTCCGGATCCGGCAGATACCGCCAAGCTGCGACTCTATTTCAACATATTCAACATCTCCGCCTGTCATGGAGGATGAGACAAGGAAGCCGCCTTTGGCTAAGAGCTTATATTTGGCGTCCCATGAGCGCGGCCAGGCAGGAAATACCCGGATTACAGCATCTTCACCGGGCGCAGGCGCAAGGCTTTGGTTCAGCGCTGTCTGTATGGCGGCGGACCATGTGCCGTATCCTTCGGCAGAATAGTAATCGCCCTCGTCCCACATTAGGTTTGGCGTATCATGAAAGTATTTGTACTGGGTGTTAAACAGAACCTCCAGTTCGTCCGCGCGGCCTAACTTCGCGGCGTCCTCCAAAAACCGGCTGGAACCGTTTTTATCTTCATAGCTGTTAATGAACTGGTTCAGGTAACCCGGCGAATCATAAAATGTATTCAATGCAATCTGCCAGTCTCCGTTATCAAGCCCCTGGTCCCTTGTCTCCATATTCAGTACGTCAAATTTTTCAAGCATTTTAAACTGAGGGCTTTCCGTACCCTCCAAAGCCCTTATGAAGGAGGCGGGTTTAAGGCCCTGCGCCCATGTCTCTTTGCCTGATTTATTAGATACGGTAAATCCGATTGCGTCAGGGTCCGAGCTCATAGGATATGGCGCAAGGTTATCAAGACATTCCTGCCATTCGTTTCGTAAAGCTTCGTCCGTGTTAAGAATGCGGGATGCTTTGATTGCAGCTGCAAATACGCCTCGTGCAAGCGATAAATCGTCTATTACATCTTTTCCGGCCCAGATATGTTCATGGAGATTCGTGCGGTAAAAATGATAATACCCGTCGTCGTCCCTGACAAAGCCGTCGTAATTTCTATATAACTCGGCGCCGCCTTTAATAAATGCGTAGGCGTGGTTTCTTAACCAGTCGATATCTTTGGTATACTCATATTTCTGCCAGTAGTATTCTGCAGTTTCCTGGGTTGCGACAAGGGTATGCGAGACATAACTTACACTGTCATTTTCCGGGTTAGACGAGTATTTCCAGTTCCATGGAATAAGATTGCGGTTTCTTCTTTCGCCGAATGCTTTCAGGGATGGCGTAAGGCTTCCCGTTCCCGCAAGATAATTCTGAAGGTCCGAGACAATGTCGTCAGGAAGTATCTCGGCGCCAAGTATTCCGCAAGTCTCGCCAATGAACAGGGCGTCGTCGCTTTCAATGCCCCAATATTGCTTTGCGGCTGACTTATAGTTATCGTAGCAGCTTTCACGCATCGTATAAAACGGCTCCATCAACTCCATATGATTGGCAGAATTAAGCGGTTGGTAGAGACTGTCCTGATTCCAGTTCCAGTACCAGTTTCCCCAGTCTCTTCTGTCGCCCTGCGCAATCCATATTCCTCCGTTGTATTTTGAAGGATATCTGCCCCTGTTTGAAATACCCGCAAGGTACATGTAATAAGTCCGGCGTTTTTCAAAATCAGGCTGTGACGGAAGATATACATATGACTTGCTCCAAAAGTCTTTCCACCATAGTTTATTCGATTCATATACTTTTTCATATCCCGGGGAATCAATACAGTTATTATATGAAATATCCGCAACGCCAACGGATTCCTCCATACTTGTGCATCCGCCGATTACTATAGTAAAATTGCCTGTGTTTGCGGGAATGGTTATCCGCGCGGTCTGGCTGTCCACGCTTTTTACGGAAGCGTCTGCACCCGGAATACGGACGGACAGGGAGGAAGCGCAGTAGTAATCGTTTTCTGTTATCCCGGTATCGCATTCTTCGCTGAACACCTGATTTAACAGAATGCACTTTTCGTAATCATCAATGTCGAATGAAGATATGGCGCTGAATTTACCTTTTCTCTCAGAAGGACTTCGTGTCATTTTAAGGTCGACATGAATGTCGGATGGTTTTGCTCGATTATCGTCTACGGATATTAATACAGTATCCGACGCGTTATCTGCTATAACATTTACTGCTATTTCTTTATCCGTAAGGGATAATCTTCCATCATACAGGCTTAGGCGCTGTGAAAGACTATCTGAAAATACGGCGCTTCCAAAATCTACATTCAGCACGCCGAGCGTTCCGCTCCTGTAATCCCATTCAGAGTTGGCCGACGCATCGTTGAACATGAACATATCGGTATGATTCATCTGCATGGACAGGGTATTTTCATTGTCTTCCCATACGGGACCGCCAAATCGTCCGTTTGCGACGGGCAGTCCATACGGGCTGAATGTTACAAGACCGTCATATGTAAGGTCGGAACGTGAAACGAGTTCTCTGTATTCAGGGTCAAAGACGGGCCTGGCGGTCTGGACCGGCGTGGGGACCGGCGTATCATCCGGTGCGATGCCGGGGACGGTAATACCGGAAGGAGACGGAGTATTATATATAGGCGGCGCAGTATCGGTATTTTTTTTGTTTTTTACGACAACTTTTACCGCTGCCCTGACTTTTTTATTGGTCTTTGATGAAACTATTATTTTTGTTTTTCCCTTTTTCATAGCGGTAATTACACCTTTGCTGTTCACTTTTGCTATCTTCTTATTTTTTGATTTGTATCTGACTGACTTTTTAGCTTTTTTGGGCGACACTTTTTTTACTTTCAGCTTATAAGTGGAACCGGCCCGGAGCGTAACGCTTTTTTTGTTCATAATTATCTTTTTAGGTTTTACCAAAGCGTGTGCCGACGGTATCTGTTGTAATAATATTGCCGAAAAAAGTAAAAAAGCAATCATTTTTTTAACATGTCTTTTCAAATATAAAACCCCCTATCTATGATTCTTTCATCTTTTATATACTAAAAACAGCAAAACATCTTTTGATGCTTTTTTGTTATATATTGTATTATAATGCATTTTATTAAATCAAATATTGTAATATAATGATTGAATATTGTATAATAATGATATTAAGAAATGCGTTGTCAGTTATAAGAGATGAACCATCAGGAAAGGATACTTTTATGAAAGATTATTTCAGATACAAAGAAGAAAATGACCGTCCTGCTGGCGGGTTTAAGTTTTATTTATATAATATATACGGAACCGTGGGACTAAGCGTTCCCCTTCACTGGCACGAAGAAATTGAGATATTGTATCCAAATACCGAAGGGGAATTAATACTTGACGGAAGCAAAATAAGCTTTGGCAGGAACGATATACTTTTTGTGAATTCCAGACAGCTTCACAGCACGTATCTTACAAAAGAGGGATGGGCGTACTACATTCTTGTACACCCTGATTTACTCTGCGCACATAGTATATTTAATAAAAAGAACGAGGGTTTTCATTTTCCTGAAAAAATAAACGGCGATACTATTTTGTGCAGACAGATTATGGACGATATTGTACGCATACCCGCGCCCATATCAGATAAAAATAAATTTTTTGTAATGAACAGGCTGTTTGGATTGTTATATTACCTTGCGGATAACGGCTATCCGATTACTGAATGTGAATCGAATAGAACATATCAGACAGGGTATATTAAGGGGGCACTTGAATATATACATCAGAATATCAGACATAAGATAGCAATTCGGGATATCGCGGATGAGGTGGGTATTTCGAAGGAATACCTTATGCGTCTTTTCAAACTCTATACGGGTGAAACAGTGAATGCATATGTGCGCGCACGCCGTCTGGAAGCGGCAAAAGATGATTTGGCAGGCGGATACAGCCTGACGGAAGTTGTATACAGATATGAATATTCAGATACCGCGTATTTCTGCCGGTTGTTTAAAAAGCAGTACGGAGTTTCGCCGGGAAAATATAAAGAAAAATTAGAAAGAAAATTGTAAAATATTTCTCTTTACATTTTCACATATTTAAAATTTATATTATCATTTTCCTTTTTAAAAAATCTTATAAAATAAAAATACAAACAAAACAAAGGAGGAAAATGATATGAGTTATTATAAAAAAATTATAATTTCAGTATGCTGCATACTATCTCTGGCGGTATCGTTATTCGCGCCGCTGCAAAAAAATATTGTTTCTGCCGATTTGGATAAGCCTATTGTCACGTTTGCGTGTCTTTCTGATTTGCACAATCAGGGGCCTATAATTACAAATGATAATTCAAATATCCGGGGGACTATATCCGACACGATTGACGGTATGAAATATGATGAAGAAAACGTAGATTTCGTAGTTGTCGGCGGGGACGTATCAAGTGATAACCAGACAAGCGAAAGTAAGATGTATCGAATTCTTGACATGGTACAGGATAAGCTGACTGAGCTTACGCCTAAAACGATGTGGATTACAGGAAACCATGATTATAATGCCGGTGAGAGCAGTTATAATTCCGCGGATTACTATAACCGTTATACGCAGCCCACAATGGGTGAGGTTGCTGATGAGAATGACATTTATATTGAGAATTATAAAGGTATAGATTACATATGCAGCTATCATTACAAGGTAAATGATATTGATTTTATATGTATGAGCAACTCCTATGAGATATTGGAGGGTGGTAAACAGCATTATAATTATACGTATTCTGACGGCGCGTACGAATGGCTGGAAGATATGCTTTTTAGTATAGGTACTGAGAAACCGGTATTTATAATAGGGCATTTTCCTTTCAGGGATTCGAACAGCCTGTCCTCGCCTGACAAGGGACTGTTAGAGGAGTCCGGACGGAAATTGAAAGCTATACTTTCCGGGTATCCGAATGCATTCTATCTATACGGCCATGACCATGCGACAGACACCGCCTATATCAGGACGGACACGGCGCAGCGTGTGACAGAATACGATGAGTTTGGAAATGTGTTAAACGCACCGAAACAGGATGATTCCGACCCGGAAGAATCACAGCATGTGAACGATACTATTGTTTGGAAGTTCACACCCCTTGACGGCGGTTATATAGTGACGAATACAGCCAACGGACGGAATCTTGACGTTGGAGTTAACCTAACGACGTCAGACGACAGGGTTATATGGAATGTAACGGAAGACGGAGGCGTCGTTACAATAACAAAAGCGGATGATGCCGCCGGGAACGGCGTGTATTACAGTACAAACTCAGGTACATTCTCATACGGTGCGAACGGCAGTAAGACAGCGCTTGCATTATTTGAATGTGTAAAGGACGGGCAGGAGGCATCGTACATCAAGTCAAACAAATTCGACGAAAATAAGGAGTATGTACTTATTGCGGACAAGAATAAGGCGTTAACAAATAAGAATATCACGTTACATGCCTCGAATGACAGGATGCTTGCACTCGAGGTAGAAGTAAAAGAGGATGCGTCAGGCAATGTTACCCTTGAAGTTCCTGAAGAGGAAGACAAAGAACAAAACGGAGAACAAGACGATCCGGTCAAATACGGTAAAAAAAGCTTTACATCGCTTTTTATGGGTTCAATGCGGTATTATAATAACAGTATAGACGGATGGGTGCATGAAAATAATTCGAAAGTTGTTCAGGCAATGATGGTCTATGTCTATGCGGACAGGATAGTATTTTCTATGAAGAATTACGGAACGCAGGATGCCGGAAGCTGGGATATTGAGCCGTATACCGTATACATGAAAGTTAAGGATCTTCCTACCCCGGAACCGGATGATTCTAATGATTCCACAGTTCCGGACGCCCCTGTAACAACAGCTCCGGTTACGACAGTTCCGACAGAAGCTCCGATGATAACAGCTCCGGTTAATCCGGTTATTGAGACTCCTGAGCCTGTAAGCGTTATTGCAAGGACGAATATAAAATCAGTTAAGATTAATAAGAAGTTAAAAAAAGCTGTAATCACTGTTAAAAAGATACCCGGAATAAAAGGTTATCGCGTACTTGTATCTACAAACAGGAAGTTTAAAGGTAAGTCTGTAAAAAGCGTATACTCGAAAGGAAATACAATTACTATATCAAAATTAAAAGTAAAAAAGAACTATTATATAAAAGCCTGTGGATATAATAATATTAATGGAAAAAAAGTGTTTGGCAGATTCAGTGCGGTTAAGAAATTAAAAGTGAAATAACTATAATGTGAAAAATATTAATTGAGTACGTTTATGACAGTAAACCGGGCGTCGTAGTATATACGGCGCCCAGCTTTTGAAAAGCAGTAAAAGTATTACCCTGCCAGGGCGGTGATTTGGAAAAAATTGATTGACGTGCTATCCCTGTATACCATATAATATATATTGTTTATATGTATTATTGTGGAAAATTGTTTAAAAAAACTATAAAAAACAAATAAAGGAATCTAAGAGAGCCCAGTAAGACAATCTATCTGGATATACTTAAAATGAAAGTGAGGACCGTATAATGAAACAATTTTTCGGAATGAGCCAGCAGGGAAATTTGGCAGAAGCTGTTCTTGGATTAGTCGACCCGCAGTTAATTATGCTGTTTTCTAATAACGAACAGTTTGAAAAACATGTGAAGGAGCTGGAGAAGCTTTATCCCAACGTGCCCAGTATCGGATGTATCGGAATGAGTTATGATACAAGAGTGGTCGAAAAGGGCGTCGGTATCGTCGCATTTTATGACGGAGTCAGTGCGGCGGCCAATGTATTGGAGCAGGTGTCTGTTATGCCTGTAAAATATATCGAGCGCCTGGAGAGAGATGTACAGAGCATAAATGGTTTACATAATGATACAATATGTATTGACCTGTGTTCGGGAAACGATGCCTGTGCGCTTACTACTATTTATTCTGTGTTAAAGCATAGAAATATTTCTCTGGTAGGAGGAACCGGTGATGCAGGAAAAGTGTCCGCGAATGGTAAGATATATGAAGACGCCGTTGCCTATGCATTGGTAAAAAATCTGAACGGAAGGGTAAAAGCATATAAAGAGAATATCTATCATCAGATGGAAAACTATCGCTTTATTGCGTCTCGAACGGATAAGGCCAATTATGTCATCGGGGCGTTAAACGGACATCCGGCCAGAAAGGTATATCAGGATATTCTTCATATAACGGAACAGGAGATAACAACACAAACATTTAAAAATCCGTTTGGGAAACTTAACGGAGACGATATATGCATTGTTTCTATAAAAGAGGTACAAGGCGATGCGCTGACATGCTACAGGCAGGTAAATGATTCGGATGTTCTGGTTCTTTTGGAACTGGGAGATTTTAAAGAAACAGTGAGAAACACGATTCGTAAGATACAAAACGATTTTCCGCGCGTTTCTGCCGTGTTTTCTGTAAACTGCCTATTCAGGTATTTGTTATTTAACGAAAATAATTATATGCAGCAATATTTGAATGAAATGAGTTTGTTAGGGGCACATGCAGGTTTTGTCGGATACGGAGAGCATTATAACAACCGCTTTGTGAATCAGTCTATGACATGTGTGGTATTTGAGTAAGGAGGGTATACATAATGTTTTGGAATAAAGATAAACGAAACAGGAAGGGAATGCTGGAGGGTGAGAATTCCCTGTATCCTATCATCCATGTAATTGACAGTCTGAAAGTGTATCATTCGGAGCTTGTTCAAAAAGAAGTGGATTCATTGCGTGAACTGAGTAATATAGGCAGTTCTTTTGGAAATATTCTTAAAGAGGCGGAACATTTTCAGGAAAAACTTAAGGACTTTGAGCAGAATTACGCAAGTATTGAGCAAGTTTCGGGAGAGTTCGCGGCAGTCAAAGAAACTATAGTCCAGTCGGTTGTCTGCGCACAGAACGGAGTTGAGGAACTTAAGAACAGCTCTATGCAGGTTGAGACCTATTTTGGGGAAATGGAGAGGACATTTGATAATTTGCAGGATGCCGTTAAAAAAATAAAGCTGTCTTCGAATAACATTGCGTCAATTGCAGAGCAGACGAATATTCTTGCACTCAACGCGTCTATTGAGGCGACACGGGTAGGGGAACAGGGAAAAGGCTTTGCGGTAGTGGCTGCGGAAGTAAAAAAACTTGCTGATGAAATTAAAAACCTGACTGAAGAAGTAGATTCCGGTATTCATGATGTGGAGCAGGGGACAGAGCAGCTAAGCAACAGTATTACAGTTTCCCAGCAGGCATTGGCGGGAAGTCTTGTCAAGGTAAATGAAACCTATGAGATGTTTGATGAAATTACGCAATCTGCAGAAGGGGCTTCAACGGTACATACTAAAATTTCAAAAGTGATAAAAGAATCGAAATCGGCTTTGCAGTTATTGTGCGGTTTCTTCGGACAGTTGAGAAACAGGTATAAGGAAGTTGTAAGCTGCATAAACCGTGCGGGCCGATTGGGAACGACAAAGAGTACTATGTTTGAGGATATCGACAATATGATGTGTCAGATTCCGCCAATTGTAAAAGAGCATACATCGCGAAAAAAATGATGCATTATGCAACGGGACGTTCATGACGCTTCTCGTGTACGGACCGTCATGCTTACAGCATTTTTCTTGACAATCGGCAAATTATATGTATATACTAGAGAGTGTCTGGAAGGTGATTTCACCTGATTATCAGACACTCTTTAACATTGTAGTAAAAAGACAGTTCGTTTGCACCATCCTGTCTATAAACAAAACCAGGGCTGTTTTTTTGTGCAAACAAATACCCTGAACAAGCGTCCGGCGGACGCCTAGGATTGTTGCGTACGCGAAAATAAAGTGATTTGATTATAAGGTTAAGATTAACGAGGTATAATAATGTATAATATTGCAACGGAGGCCAGCTTCGACGCTGCGCACTTTCTTAAAAATTACAAGGGCAAGTGCAGTAACATCCACGGACACAGATGGAGGGTAGTTATCGGCACGAGAGCCGAGAATTTACAGGAAAATGTCCATCTTGAGGGTATGGTTACTGATTTCAAGGATTTGAAGAGCGATTTAAGCGAAGTAGTAGAGACGTTTGACCATACGTTGATATATGAAAGGGATTCACTTGGCAGCGAGCTAAAAGAACTTCTTCTGAAAGAGGGGTTCGAGCTTACCGAAGTAGGATTCAGGCCTACGGCCGAGAACTTTTCAAAATATTTTTATGACCTGATGAAAGACAGGGGGCATAATGTAACAAGCGCCGCTGTATATGAGACGCCGACAAATTATGCGTCTTATTCGGAGGAGTAGGCTGATGGCAGAATATGAATTGGTTGAAAGATTTGTCAGTATTAACGGCGAGGGGACGAGGGCAGGACAGCTTGCTATGTTTTTGAGGTTTAAGGGCTGCAACCTTGAATGTTCGTTCTGCGATACAAAGTGGGCAAACGAAGATGACTGCACATGCGAAGTGATGTCGGCTGATGCTATATACCGCGAGGTAAAGACGTCTGGTATCCATAATGTCACAGTAACGGGCGGCGAGCCGCTGTACCGAACGGATATGGATATTCTGCTTAAAAAGCTTGCGTCAATTGACAACATATATATTGAGATTGAGACAAACGGAAGCGTTGATATTATACCGTACCGTAACATATCGGATAACATAGCTTTTACTATGGATTATAAGCTGCCATACAGTGGTATGACGGACCGTATGTGCCATGCTAATTTCGGTCAGCTTGGAAAAAATGATACCGTTAAATTTGTTGTGGCCGACAGATATGATTTGGACGTCTCTTATGATATAATAAAAAAATACGGGCTTGAAGGTAAAACAAATATATATATAAGTCCGGTGTTTGGAAAGATTGAGCCAAAAGAAATCGTATCGTATATGATGGAACATAAGATGAACAATGTCAATATGCAGCTTCAGCTGCACAAATATATATGGGAGCCTGATAGGAAAGGAGTATAGTTATGATAGACGAAGAGGCAATAAAAAAGCATGTCAGGGGGATTATTGCCGCTCTCGGCGAGAATCCTGACAGGGAGGGGCTTGTTGAGACTCCGGAGCGCGTTGCGCATATGTATAAAGAAGTTTTTGAAGGAATTAATTATACGAACAGGGAGATTGCCGACATGTTTGGGAAGACATTCACATCTCCGTCGGGTTCCGGAAGCGACATGGTGGTTGTAAAGGATATAGATGCATTCAGCTTCTGTGAACACCATATGGCTCTTATGTATGATATGAAGATTACGGTTGCGTATATACCGTGCGGCAGGGTTATTGGACTTAGCAAGATTGTACGCATAGCCGAAATGGTTACTAAGAGGCTTCAGTTACAGGAGCGTATCGGGGCTGACATAGCTGAGATTATAATGATGGCGACGGGCAGCAGCGACGTTGCGGTCATAATTGAGGCATGTCACAGCTGTATGACGGCAAGAGGAATTAAAAACAGCGGCTCGAAGACGAAATCTTCACATCTGTACGGCAGGTTTGAGAGCGAGCCGCAGTTATATGACAGAGTAGTGAACGCGTAATAAGAGATTAATAATACCGGTAAAATGCGAAGGCAATGTATATATATCTCATTCGCTTATTATTAATATAAAGTTGACAGGGAGAATCGTATTGTGAAAGTACTTGTTTTAGTTAGCGGAGGCATTGACAGCACGACATGTCTTGCCCTTGCTGTGGATAAATATGGAAGAGAAAATGTAAGTGCGCTCTCTATGTATTACGGGCAGAAGCACGATAAGGAACTTGCGTGCGCAAAAAAGGTTGCGAAAGTTTATGAGGTGGATTATATGGAACTTAATCTTTCGTCAATATTTGCGCAAAGCAACTGTTCGCTTCTTCGGCATTCATCGGAGGATATCCCGAAGGAATCGTATGCGGACCAACTGGATAAGAGGGACGGCGTACCGGTTTCAACTTATGTACCGTTCCGTAACGGGCTGTTTCTTGCCTCGGCCGCAAGCATTGCGCTGTCGAAGGAATGTTCGCTTATATATTATGGCGCGCATAGTGACGACGCAGCGGGAAACGCCTATCCGGACTGTAGCAGCTCATTTAACAACGCCATGAACGACGCTATATATATAGGCAGTGGTAATCAGGTAAAAATAGAGGCGCCCTTTGTAAATATGACGAAAAAAGACGTGGTGGCAAAAGGAATTGAATTGAGCGTTCCGTATGAACTTACGTGGAGCTGCTATGAAGGGCATGAAAAACCGTGCGGCGTGTGCGCGACATGTATTGACAGACAGAGGGCGTTTGAGGAAAATGGGGTTAAAGACCCATTGCTTATGCAGGAGGAGAAAAAATGAGCAGAGCTGCAGACGAAACAAAAGATTTATCACTGCTTGGAAACAGGAATACGGCTTACCCTGATGATTATGCGCCGCAAATTCTTGAGACGTTTGATAATAAGCACCCGGATAACGATTACTTTGTAAAGTTTAATTGTCCGGAATTTACGAGCCTTTGTCCGATAACGGGGCAGCCTGATTTTGCATCGATTACGATATCGTATGTTCCTGCTCTAAAGATGGTCGAAAGTAAATCGCTTAAACTCTATCTTTTCAGTTTCCGCAATCACGGGGATTTTCACGAGGATTGTGTCAATATAATCATGAAAGACCTGATAAAGCTGATGGATCCTAAGTATATCGAGGTGTGGGGAAAGTTCACGCCAAGGGGCGGCATATCAATCGACCCATACTGTAATTACGGGAAACCCGGAACGGTATGGGCAGATGTGGCGTGGAAACGTCTCAGCGAGCATGATATGAATCCGGAAAGGGTAGATAACAGGTAATAGAAAAGTGGCATCGCAACATACAGAAATCTGTTTTTTGCGGCGCAGCCTTAAGAATCCCCGGTACAGAATTCCAATATTTTATCGATAGTTTCAATGGCAGGTGTGGATTGAAGGTTCATAACCTGCGTTTTTAATTGTTCAATATATTCATTGGCTTTGTCATACGAGCTATCCGATATCTGCTCCATGATAAGGTCTGCCGTGTCGTAATCAAACTGTTCAAGGGCATTTTGCAAAGTTACAAGGGATGGTTGTATAGTCTCAAGCTTTTGTAATTCTTTGGCATTATTTGTTCTGTTTTTGCTGGTGTATTCGTCAAAAACGGACATATTATGGTATAGCAGGTCCATTTCCGCAATCAGGACGGGGTTAAGCGAATGTATCGCATCGAGGTTTTTTTCCTTTGCGCTCCTTTCAAGAAGCTTGGCAAGTGTGGAAACCTGCATAGCGCCGATCATTGCGGATGTGCTTTTAAGCGAATGTACAGCCGTCTGATAGGCTTTCAGCCCGTCCGTCATATCAATATCTCTATAGAGGGATAGTATGTGTTCTTTCGTAGAAATCAGCGACTCGTAATATTCAAGGGCCGTGTTAAAAAGGATATCTGCCGGCAGAAAAAGCTTTCCGTAATCCCACATAATTCCGTCGATATCAGGAAGCGTTCTTGCGGAGCCGTCAGTTTCTTTTTCATTCTGTTTCGTTTTGGAATTAAAATCTTTAGCGGCGCCTGCGGGAATCTTTTCAAGTAAGTCGGGCGGCATCCATTTTGTTATCATTTTTTCAAGGTTACGTGAGAATACCGGTTTTGTAAGGAAATCAGAAAATCCTTCGCCCAGATACCATTCCCTCATACCTGCGACTGCATTAGCGGTGAGGACAATAATTGGAGTGTCGTCACACATATGCCTGTCGCGTATGATGTGGAGAGTCTCGACACCGTCCATATTAGGCATCATGTGGTCTAAGAAAATGAGGTGATATGTATGCTTTTCGAGCATATGAATACATTCTTCACCATCGCCGGCCTCATCAATAGACATGTGTGTCTCTTTTAAAAGGCTTGCAACAACTTTTCTGTTCAAGGTGTTGTCATCTACAAGCAGGATGCGGGCATCAGGGGCAATAAAAGAGGTTTGAAATTTGGACTTGTTCTCCACCTGCCTTGCAAGCCAGTTACGGCTGCCTATAGGAGTAAAGTCAAGTATATTCTGTTCTAATGTGAATGAAAAGGTTGAGCCCCTGCCATACTCGCTTTCAACATTTAGTTCAGAGTCCATACTGTTGAGCAGCTGCATGGTTATGGCAAGACCGAGCCCCGTTCCTTCTATGTTTCGGTTTTTAATATGGTCAAGACGCTCAAAAGGCATAAACAGCTTTTCCATATTCTCCTTAGTTATACCCATACCGGTATCTTCAACCTTACATGTCAGCAGCACTTTTTCTCTAACGGCATTACATGAAACGCTTAACTTAACCCGTCCCTCTTTCGTATATTTTACGGCATTCGTCAGGAGGTTAAGCAGAATCTGTTTAATTCTTGTCTCGTCGCCAAGCATTTTTGACGGGGTATTCGCATCAATCTCAAATATAAGCTGAAGGTTTTTCTTAGTGCACAACTCCATCGTCATATTTTTAATATCGTTTATCACGCTTTCAAAATAATAGGGTACGGGTACAATTTCAAGTTTTCCGCTCTCTATCTTGGAAAAATCCAATATATCGTTAATGATTGAATACAGCGTGTCAATTGCGCCCTTTGAATCAGTCGCGTATCCAATTATTGCCTCCTCGTCAGATTCCCTGAGAATCATTTCGTTCAGACCCATAATGGCGTTAATCGGAGTCCTTATCTCGTGCGACATGTGGGATAAGAAGTCTGATTTTGCGTGATTCGCCTGGTTAGCTTTCTCATACAGCCTCTCGGCATTCTGCTTTGACACCTTAAGTTCATCGAGAGTTTTTGTAAGGAGCTGATAATCCGGCGTTTCAAGAGAAAAGAATATAATTAAGATTGCGAGTGAGCCCGTGTACAGGAACAACATTATGTCGGGCAGGAAAATACCCTGTAATACGGCTCCCAGTATGATAAGCACGACGTACGCGCCTGCTGAAAAAACCTGTCTAAGGCCTAGAACCCTTCTGTTGAGGACTATATTAAGACCGGCCAGAATTACAAGAAAAAGAGGTATCACATATACGATTATGTAATAAGGGCCGTGTACGTATTGGCCGGCTTCGTCTATGTAAAAATAATATTTGCCGGGTATATTCGTTATAAATGTGGCTTCGGTTAACGTAAAAAAGATTAATCCAAGCTGACCGAAGTATGCCTTGCCGTTTTTTGGTATCACATATTTTGAAATATACAGCAATAGCAGGTATGAAAGGACAATTCCGGTCATGAAATACGCTGTGCAGGCAACGGTTCCAACCCAGGAAGGAAGCTTGCTGCCAAATGATAAAATGAAAGCGAACACTATGTCTATAAGCTCAGTGGCAATCATAGTGAAAGCCACCCACCTGAACAGATTGTTCTGGCCTGACTTTTTTGGGTATCTATGTAATATATATATAAGAAGAATAAATATAAAAAAAATTGAGGCCAGTTCGAAATCAATGTTATATGGTAATTTCATACGCGAATCCTCCGTTGGCATGTGTCATCCCAATACTTCTTCTATAATATTGAACAAGGTTTTTTTGTTTACGGGTTTTAACAGATATCCCGCGGGGTTTAACTTTAATATCATTTCAACATGGGCTTTATCGCCTATTCCGGTAAGGAAGACGACGGGTATGTTCCTTGCGGGTTCAAACTCCCGAATCATTTTAAGAGTCTGTCGGCCGTCGCACACGGGCATATTGTAATCCAGTATAATCAAGTCAGGAATCTGTTTTCCGAGGAGAATTAGCGCTTCGGTTCCTGATGTGGACATCAGAACCTTGTATTTTTCCTGAAGAAGCGAGCGGACTGCCCTTAACATAACAGGTTCGTCGTCGACAAGTAAAATGGTTTTTTTTGTGCCCTCCGTTTTGTTATCTTCGGATGGCGGCATGGCTGCTGAGATTTGGGCAGATGTTTCGTCAGCCTTTTCAGATGAATTTGATGCGCTAAGTACTTCCAAAATTGTGGTATTCAGGACGGCGGAATCACTTGTCGGTTCCATGCTATGAAAGCCGTATGTACTGATATGCATTTCAAAAGGTTCCCGCTCCGCGACGTTACCATAGCATAGAACAGGAATATCGGGGTACACTTCGTTAAGTTTCATAAATATATTATGATGCCAGGAGTCAAAGCCGTTCAGAATTACCAATATAAGGTCGGGTTTTTCTATATCCAAAATGCCCTGTATTACATAGAGTTTGTCTGAACCAAGCCTTACGTCAAAATCAGAAAGCAGCATGTCGTACACCTGTCTTACCACGTTATTGAATTTAGAAACAATAAATACTTTTTTCATAACGGACCTCCTGTTATAATCTTATATATTGAAACTGTTTCCCGGCAATTTTCTTTCTATTATAGCATATTATTAATTATTTTGTATATAACATAATTTATTAATGTAAACGTTGCTTTTTTATGAAGCTTCATCTGGTAATTAGTATGTGGTTAGACGCTGTTATACATTTAATGTAAATATACATAATTTCAAATATATTTTGCCATTTATATGTGTAACCCTATAAAAAACCTTGACAAATGGCACGTTTGCAGGTATAAATAAAAGTGTAGTGTTACGCTCATGCAACATTTATTATCTATTTATATTGAGGAGGAGTATTGTTATGAACAAAACAGAGTTGGTTGCAGCAATAGCTGAACAGACAGAGTTATCGAAGAAAGATGCGGAAAAAGCGTTAAAGGCTTTTGTTGATGTTGTTACGGATGAATTAAAGAAGGGCGGCAAGATTCAGCTGGTTGGATTTGGTACGTTTGAAGTATCGGAGAGAGCGGCAAGAGAAGGAAGGAATCCTCGCACGAAAGAGACTATGACTATCCCGGCTTCCAAAGCGCCTAGATTTAAGGCGGGAAAAGCTTTGAAGGATATTGTTAACAGCTAAGTAGAGTCTAGTATGTGAGAATATGTCAGGGTTTCGCTTGCGAAGCCCTTTTTATTACTTTATGGGAAAATACATTTTATAAAGCAAATCCCCCGCCCCTTGGGGCGAACTTGCTAAAAAGAAGCTAAGGCATACCCCGTAGCTTGTTACGGGGTATTTGACTGTAACGGAGGTATGTGATGAGACTTGATAAGTATCTGAAAGTATCGAGACTTATAAAGAGAAGGCCCGTTGCTAACGAGGCATGCGACGCGGGGCGCGTCGTTGTTAACGGAAAAGTTGCAAGGGCGTCGTATGATGTAAAGCCCGGCGATGTGATTGAAATAGCGTTTGGAAATAAGAGTGTTAAGGTAGAAGTGCTCAGCGTAGTTGAGACATATAACAAAGAGGAAGCGAAAGAACTGTTCAGATATCTGTAATATCTGCCTGCCTGTGCGCATATTATATATTAATCGGAGTCAAAAGGGCGCCATATATGTATGCAGGGGGATATTATGGAAGATAGGGGTAACGCCACGCACAAACTGCATGTTGACAATCGAAACAGAATTATGCTTACCGGAGTAACAGATGTCATTTCATTTGACGATAAGCTTGTGATGCTGGATACCGTACAGGGTATACTGTCAATTCGGGGCGAGGGTCTCAAGGTGGACAGACTTACAATAGAAAATGGCGAGGCAGGAATCGAGGGCAAGGTTTACAACCTTGAATATGCTGACAGCAGAGAAGAACGTGTAGGTTCGTTTTTTGGAAGGCTGTTCAAATGATACGGCAGCAGATAATGCTTGTGACAGTGTCATTTGCATTGGGTATGACGGTTGTGTTCCTGTACGAGTTACTAATTATTATAAGGGAAATTCTCGGTTTTGGCAGGGTAATGAGAGGACTGACAGATTTCTTGTTCTGGGAGTCCTTTGCAATAATCCTTTTTATCATAACATATAGGATAAATGAGGGCATTATCAGAGGATATGCCGTCGCGGCGCTGTTTTTTGGAATGCTGTTGTTCTGGTGGCCTGTCGGTTCAAGATTCCTTGCAGGTGCAAGAAAACTCTTGAAAAAAATAAGACGCTGGGTTACAATTAACTTAGAAAAAGTAAGAACGAGGTTTAAAAGGTGATTGTATGAAAAGAAGAAGGAAAACCCGTTCCGGAATGGGCTTTGTTTTTTTAGCCGTATTGATAATGCTTGCAGTACTCTCGGTTAAGAAAGCGGAACTTGAGGCAAAGTCCGGCGAGCTTATGAAAGAGAAGGCAAAGTGTGAACGGGAAGTTGAAAATCTGACAGAGGAAGAAAATAAAATAGAGGAATACAGGAATTATGTTAACTCTGATGAGTATATAGAGGATATAGCCAGAAAGAAGCTGGGTCTTGTCTATCCTGACGAGTATGTTTTTGAGGCGGAAGAATAAGATTCTACGAATGTATCGACGTGGAATCTTTTTTTTGTCGGTAAATGTAGATGTCTTTTTTAAATTGCATGACAGTTTTTTACAAATCTTTTCATTGCGCATATATATACTGAATATCGTTTTCAGTATTTCATTTTTCAATGAAAAGAGGGGTAAATATGATGACGGTCATTATATTGTTTCTTGCGGGAAGGGTTCCGTTTCTTGGGATTAACCCTATTGCCGTGGCGTTGTATATCCTGGCGTATTCCGGTAAGAGAAATAAAAATAAAGGTATGGCGGCAGTAGCGCTGGGTGTAATAACATGTGCTTTTCTGCCGGTTGGGATGATGCTGCCCGGCGATATAGTGAAATATCTGCTTATATTTACATGTATACTTGTCATAGACCGGATGGCAGTAAGGCATAGAATGTATCTGAACCGTATGCAGCTGTCGTTAATTGGGGGCGTCGTTACAACCTCAATCGGACTGGCGGGAGGTATACTGAATATAGGGGAGGCGCTTGTCATATCAATCGGTGAGGGCATGCTTGTTATTGTCCTATCTCAGGTACTTGAGAAGGCAATGTATCTGCTCTCGCGTCTGGGGAATATTGAATCAATGACAAATGAACAGATTATCAGTGTTGTTTTGCTGCTCGTAATGGCTATTGGCGGAATATACGAACCGCTCCCCGGAAAAGTATCCATATCTGAGGGCCTTCTCTATCTTCTTATATTGGCAATGTCCGGCAGATATGGGGCGTCGGCAGGCGCTATTGCGGGCGCGGGCGCCGGCGTGCTTTCAGGAATCCGCGGGGGCGATGTGTCTTTTATCGGGTTATTCTGTTTAATTGGAATATTTGTCGGCGCAGTGAGGAAAGCCGGAAAATGGGCGGGTCTTGTCATATATGTACTGTCGGGCCTTTCCCTGGCGCTGTTATATCCGTCTGAGCTATGGGACGTTGCCCGCCTTAGAAGCTTTGCCGCTGCCGGAATTGTATATGTATTTATTCCGTCATCATTTTTCAGTGTTGGAGACGAAAAGGATAGGGACAGTGCGGAAAATATACTTACAAAGTATAATATTAAAAGTCAGACAAGCTATAAACTGAATGAGTTTGCCAACGCATTTTTAAGACTATCCGACTCACTTTCTTCTGAGTGCGGCATAGCGCCTGCCATGAATGATTATAACAGCGAGGTAATGTTTAACGAGATAACTTCGGCCGTATGCAGGGACTGTACGAATTGCAGTGTATGCTGGCAGAGCCGTTATTATGACACCTACCACGAAACAATTGGGATTATCGGAGCGTGCAGCGAAGGCCGTGTGCGGGCGTCTGACATACCGGCAAATTTTGCGATGAAATGTATACATGTTGACGATTTTATGCGTGAGGTTAACAGGCAGATTGAGCTTGCAAGGGTTAATATGATGTGGATTAACAGATTTAATCAGAACAGGGCCCTTATGGTAAGACAGATGCGGGATACGGCAAAACTTATAAGCGAGCTTGAGAAAGATGTTTCGGGATTGAGCAGGGTGTCGATGGAAGGCGAGGAAGAGATACTTTCGATGCTAAGAGCTTTTGGTATCAAGGTAAAAAAATTAGTTACCGCAAAAAGGCGCGACGGGCAGTGTGAGATTATTATAAGAATGAAGGTACAGGGAGCAAACTGTATCACATATAAGGAAGTGGCCGATATGATTAGCGGTATACTCGGCGAAAGATGGTGCGTTGCGGAAGGGTTTGCAAGTACGCTGTCTAAGGATTACCAGACGGTAAGCTTTGTAAAAGACGTAAAATACAGAATTCTTACGGGCGTTGCCAGGGCTGCGAAATCAGGAGAGGACGTGTCGGGGGATAATTACTCATTTATAAGGCTTTCGGGCGGAAGGGTTATAATGACGATAACGGACGGAATGGGCAGCGGTATTCCGGCGTACGAGGAAAGTGAAAAAGTTATCGAGCTAATTGAGCAGTTTGTCCAGGCGGGCTTCAGGGAGGATATGGCCCTGCGTCTCGTCAATTCATCGATGCTTCTCGACGGTGAAAAAGATGATTTCTCGACTGTTGACATATGTGTGATTGACCTTAACAAAGCAACCTGCGAGTGTATGAAATATGGGGCGCCGTCAACATTTATAAGAAAAAAGGACAAGGTAGAAGTAATAGACAGTGAGGAAATTCCGATTGGGATTCTCCCGGATATAACTACAACGGACAGTGTACACAGGCTGAATACCGGAGATTTTGTAGTAATGCTCAGCGACGGCATTACAGACAGCTTTCAGTCGGGTTCAAACGAGGCTGTCAGCGAGTTGATTCGGGGCATAGACACAGATAACCCGCAGGAGCTTGCGGACAGGATATTGTCCGAGGCCCTTAACCGGAATATGCATGGGGCGGGGGATGATATGAGCGTGCTTGTGGCTGGCATTTGGAAAAAAAGTATCTGAATAAAACCAGACAAAGCGCATATTTTTGTATACAAATTTATGGGATGCATGTATAATTTAGATACAGTACACCAGGGTTAAAAAGTTATGGCATTAAAAGGTCATAGCCTATAATTGATAGAAAAACACATGAAGTGGGGAATACCTGTGATCTCAAAGATAAAAGAATATATAAAGGATAAGAATTTGTTGAAATATGGTGACAGCATAGTTGTCGGTCTGTCCGGGGGGGCCGATTCCGTGTGCCTGTTCCGGGTATTGGTTTCCCTGAGGGAAGAATACGGTCTTTCACTGTATGCGGTACATGTCAACCACGGCATACGGGATGGGGAGGCGGAGCATGACGAATACTTTTCCAAAATGCTCGCAAAAAAATATGGCGTGTGCTGCACGGTGTATGCTTATGACGTTCCAATGCTTTCGTCCGAATGGAAGATGACGGAAGAGGAGGCGGGCAGACGTGCGAGATACGAGGCGTTTGAAACTGAGCGGAACGTGCGCGGCGCGGTATGTATAGCCGTCGCCCACCATAAAAATGACCAGGCTGAAACTATTTTGTTCCGCATGTGCAGAGGAACCGGTATTAGGGGAATGATGGGAATACCCGCGAAGAGGGATAACATAATAAGACCGCTGTTGTGTGTTGACAGGAGCGATATAGAGGCGTATCTGAAAAATATAGGACAGGAATATGTTACGGATTCCACGAATGAAATTCCGGAATACGACAGAAACAGGCTAAGAAAATGTGTAATTCCGGAGCTTGAGAAAATTAACCCGTCAGCTGTTTCGCATATATGCGGGATGGCTGACAAGCTTTCACAGATATATGAATGGTACGATATAGAGTGCGGCAGACTGTATGGGGAATTCGTTACCGATGACGGAAACTCCCTGAAAATCAGGGCGGGGGTGCTTGCGGGGCTTAACTGCGCGCTGGCTTCCGAAATTATAAGAAGAATGATAAGAGCTCTTTCCATGAGTCTCAAAGATATAGAAAACGGACATATAGAGGGAATACGCGGGCTAGCAGACATGCAGAGCGGCAAGCGGGTGAACCTGCCGTATTCGATTGTTGCAGAGAGAGAGTACGAATATATAAGATTATATACTGCATGTCATGAAGGGACTGAATGTTATGAAGAATCTGAAAATAAAAATATTGTTGTCGATGTTGACGCAATAATAAAACACGGTAAAAGCGAGTATATATTACATGATATATATCTGCCTGAATATATGACGTATGCAGATAAGCTGAAAATAAGTTTGGAAATCAGAAGCTATAACCCTAATACGGATATAGTTACCAAAAATAGCTGTACGAAATGGTTTGATTGTGATAAAATGAAAGATAAAATGGCGTTAAGACGGCCGCAGGCCAACGATTATTATTTTATCGGGGACCATCGGCGAAAAAAGGTATCAAGATATATGATAGATGAAAAGATTCCGCGTCAGTACAGGAACAGAATATTTGTTTTTGCGGAGGGTGAGAATGTATTATATATTGTCGGAGGCCGTGCCGGTAACGGCTGTTATGTTGATGAAAGCAGTAAAAACATACTGGTGATTAACATAATGAAGATGTAACGCCGCCAAATAGCCATGCAAGTATGGCTGCTTGGGTCTACACTCCGTTCCGGGCAGTCCTGAACAAGCGTCCACCGCACGTTTAGGAGCATTACCCGCGGAAAAAAGTATAACATAAAGTTTGATACGGGAGGTTACATTTTGAAAAAACAGGTAAGAGGAAACAGATTTTTTGTCATATTGTTTGCTGTGCTGATTGTATCGCTGCTGCTGTCAAAATATATTGAAAACAGCAGACCGCAGTATAATTACAACACAGCCGGCCTTATTGGGGACATTCAGGCCGGTAACGTAGTGGCAGTAAAGATTTCACAGGAGCAGAATACTCCTTCCGGAAGGGTGGATATACATTTTAAAAATAATACTGAGAAGTATTATTTTACTGCGAATGTGCAGGATGTTGAGAACAGGCTGTACGATCTAAAGTCCGACCCGGCGTATGCGGATACGTTTGAGTATGCCACCGAGCAGATGCCGAGGACTCCCATTTGGATTACAATTATGCCTTATATTTTTGCATTCATACTCATAATATTCCTGTTCAGTATGATTAACTCGCAAAACAGCGGCGGCGGTTCGAAGATGGCGAACTTTGGAAAGAGCAGGGCAAGGATGATGGGGCCGGACGGCATTAACAAAACATTTAAGGATGTCGCGGGTCTTGTAGAGGAAAAGGAGCAGCTTGAGGAAATTGTTGATTTTTTGAAGGAACCTAAAAAATATATAGAGCTTGGCGCAAGAATTCCAAAGGGTGTTCTGATGGTAGGTCCCCCGGGTACAGGTAAAACGCTTCTTGCAAAAGCTGTTGCCGGTGAGGCCGGCGTTCCGTTTTTCAGCATATCAGGTTCGGACTTTGTCGAGATGTTTGTCGGCGTCGGCGCTTCAAGAGTCAGGGATTTGTTTACGGACGCCAAGAGGAACGCGCCCTGTATCGTATTCATTGATGAGATTGACGCGGTTGCCAGAAGGCGCGGCAGCGGTCTTGGAGGCGGACATGACGAGAGGGAGCAGACGCTGAACCAGATGCTTGTCGAGATGGACGGGTTTGGAGTAAATGAGGGTATTATAGTTATGGCCGCTACAAACAGGGTTGATATACTTGACCCTGCGATACTGAGGCCCGGAAGGTTTGACAGAAGGGTGGATGTCGGCTGGCCTGATGTTCGCGGCAGGGAGGACATACTTAAAGTACACGCAAAGAACAAGCCTATCGGAGACGACGTCAATCTTGAGGAAGTTGCGAGAACGACGGCGGGCATGACCGGAGCGGACCTTGAGAATCTGCTTAACGAGGCGGCGATTGAGGCCGCGAAGAAAAACATGCCGTTCATAAGCCAGTCGGATATAACCAAATCTTTTATTAAGGTTGGAATAGGGCCTGAGAAAAAGAGCAAGATAGTTTCCGACAGGGATAAGAGGATTACGGCATATCATGAGGCGGGTCATGCCATCCTGTTCCATGTGCTGCCGGATGTGGGACCGGTACACACAGTATCGATAATACCTACCGGCCACGGCGCGGCAGGTTATACGATGCCGCTGCCTGAAAAGGATGAGATGTTCAATACAAAAGGCAGAATGCTTCAGGATATTATTGTATCTCTTGGGGGCAGGATTGCCGAGGAGCTTGTATTTGAAGATGTAACGACCGGTGCGTCGCAGGATATTAAACAGGCGACGGCGATTGCAACCAACATGGTGACAAGGTACGGTTTCTCTGAACGTATTGGAATGATAAACTATGACGATGACGACGAAGTATTTATAGGAAGAGACTTTGGCCATACGATAAGTTACAGTGAGAGCGTTGCCACTGTAATTGATGAAGAGGTTAAGAAGATTATAGACGAATGTTACTCGAGGGCAAAGGAGATTCTTGTCGGAAAGAAAGATGTACTTGAAAACTGTGCCAAACTTCTTATCGATAAGGAGCGTATATCAGGCGATGAATTTGAAGCTTTGTTTGAAGCGTAGATTGTGATTTATTTAACTAAAAAAGCTCATATTTTGTGCTCAATATACAAAATATGAGCTTTTTTGTGTCATAATAATGTGTGTATTGACGAAACCTTGTTAATCTATTGTCAAAATCAACAAAAATACATGCAAAAAAAATGAAAGTTTGTGCACACTTATCTGAAACATGGTGCTATAATCCTACTTGTAAACCCCAATACATTATATAGTTTTTGCTACACCCCATAAGTAACAAAAATACCTTCTCCAAAACAGGATAGCCTCGGCTATCCTGTTTTACTGTGCGCCCGGCGGCGCACGTTTCTAGCCGGTGCAAGTCCGGAATCCGCCCGGTAGTGGGAAGGATATAGCCGAAGGCAAGGGTGTTCATCGTGAGGTGGAATCTGAAGGTAGACGGATTTGGGGAACATACTATCCCATGGGCAAATCTCTGGTATGACGAACAGAAATAACATCATGCTATGCATGAGGGTAAGACTGCCTCACAAG
>JAAVXK010000066.1 GCA_022790615.1 Lachnospiraceae bacterium | reverse complement strand
CCTTCCTGCATGGTATATTCATAACCGCCCGGACGCTGCATAACATCCTCATGAATCTGCGCGTCCCTCGCCGCAAGAATCATTTCATATTCCTCAATACTGTTATCCCAGAGCTTTATATTATTTCCTATTGTGTCTTCGAATACCGTAACGTCCTGGTCCACCATTGAAAGCGAACCGTGGAATACTTTCTCCGGAATCTGTTTTATCGGTTTTCCGTCAAACAGAATTTCACCCTCCCACGGTTCATACAGGCCGCAGAGAAGCTTTGCAATGGTTGATTTGCCGCACGCCGATGAGCCTACGAGCGCAACCCGTTCCCCGGGCTCTATCGTAAGGCTGAAATTTTTCAAGAGCGGAGGGGCAAGCTTTGAATACCCGAAAGTCACATTTTTTATTTCTATTCTTCCCGTGAGCTTTTCACAGCTCGTACCTTCCTCCGGAAGAACCTTCAATGCGCATGTATCCTCCCTATAATTCATGACGTCGTCTATCCTCTCCATAGACGTCCGCATCTCCTGTATGCTCTGCCCGGCGTCAAGCAGCCCTTCAACCGGAGCCATAAACTGTGTCATAAATGACTGAAAAGTCAGAAGCATACCTGCCGAAAATATCCCCTTCATTATCAGATATGCGCCAAGCACAAGGATTACGACATCCGACAGCTCCTGTATCAGAACCGGCATCCCGCTTATAAAACGCTGCTGTTTCAGTTCCTCTACTTTCGCATTGTGTGACATCGCCTGATATCCCGCCCATTGTCCGAAATACCCCTGCTCGGCTCCCGACGCCTTAATCGTTTCTATCATATTGATACCGGCCAGTGTCGAGGCGTTCAGTTTTCCCTCATACTGCATACGTATCCTTGTCGTCTGAACCCTTCGCGAGGATATGAGGCGCGCCAGAATCAGGTTGCCAAAAACCGCCGCAACTCCCGCCGCCGTCAGAAGAACACTGTATCTTAACATAATAATTACATAAAATATCAAAAGGGAAATATTCACGAATATTGGAGCCATTTTTGACACAAGGGTCTCCGCCACGCTGTTATTCAGCTTCTGTCTCCCCGCCAAATCACCCGCCATGCGCTGGGAATAAAAGTTCATCGGCAGCTTTAGCATATGCCTGAAAAATGATACGTTGGAAACCATGGCAAGCTTTCCCTTTATTTTGTATATGTACACTTCATTAACTATCCCAAGTAACAGTCGCAGTAACGCGATAAAAAAAAGGCTTGCAAGGAATCCCGACGTCCATGCGCTGTTCTTTCCGACAAGAAGACGGTCCGCAAATATACGATTATACACGGGCGTCACCATTCCAATAAAGGATATGAGCACCGCTGTAAGCATCGCAAACAGCATCTGCATCCCGGCTCCCTTCAGACAGCGGCTCAAAAATGAAATGACACTTGCTTTCTTTCCCTCACTGACAAAATCTTTTCCTGGTCTGAATTCCATACAGATACCCGTATAAGAACGACTAAATTCTTCCATAGGCACCCGGACAGTTCCCCTTGCAGGGTCATTTATGACCGCATATTTACCGGAAAATCCGCATAATACGACAAAATGGTTAAAGTTCCAGTGGATGATGGCCGGAAATGATATTTTATTTTTCAAGGTTTCCGTGCGATAACTCCACGCCTTGCAATCAAACCCATACGTTCCGGCGGCTTTTAAAATATTGGCGGCATTGCTGCCGTCCCTTGACACTCCGCAATCCTCGCGCACACGTTCAAGAGGCAGCCACTTTTTATAATGGGCAAGTATCATTGCAAGACTGGCAGCGCCGCACTCAAGGGCTTCCATCTGCATAATTACGGGAACTTTAACCGCTCGATTTTTCTTCATGACGTCCCCTCCTAATTGATTACAAATGTAATTGGCTTTACCTCATCCGTGGTTATGGCGACAGATGCAAGCAGGTTTTCATCACATTCCTTATCCGCGGTTATGACGACCTCATAACTATAATCCTCGGTGAGCAGATTCTCGGCTATCCAATCCGAATGTATGCTTTCCTTCAGCTCTGCTTTGGAAAGCGGCTGACTGCTTACCGAATACACACGGCCCGACATCCGCGTGCCGTCCGGCAGCACGCAGCCGGCCTTACAGCCTTCCGACGGCAGGCTGTCCGAATCGTAAGGTATATAACAGAATATATTTCCGTCGCTGTCTGTGCGGCCTCTTGCCTCGAGAGTTTCCGGAAGCGTACCTGTAACGCTCCATATTACCGCGGTCAGCATAAATATAATAAGGGCCGTAAGCACAATCCATATGCCGGGCGCTGACGACTTAATATACGCGTCAAGCTGTTCCGGCGACTCTGCATAATCCAGGCTCTCTTTTTGAAATATACTGTTTTTTTCCATATTAATCTCAACCTCTCTCCTTCCCGTGTCCATTCTCCGGGGATACTTCGTATCCCCGGACGGCATGGAACCAATACATTACACGGCCGCGGTCAATCCCTGTATGCGCCAATCACAAAACATCCGCCTTTTTTATCAAATTCCCCAAAAAGCGTACATCCGGCATTGGTAACAAAGCATCCTCCGGCGCCGCCTGCAACTTTTGCAAGCTCATCTTCTTTTATCTCGCCTTCTTTTCTTTCTCCCGTAAGCTCCTTAAAATCGTCGTCGGTTATTTCATAACCGTATTTCTTTCCGATTTTAATTATCTCTTTTTTTACTTCCTCCGGCTTCATTTCTTTTGCCTTCTCATTGGCAGAAATAAGTGCATCTTTTATTTCCTTGTTACTCTCTGCTTCTTCATATAATTTCTTTAAACTGTTCATATTCTGCTCCTCCTTCTTAATTAAACCTTTTACTTCCACGTTTTGTTCCGCGTCTTGTGTCCTCCGGTCTGTCAATGAAACCGTACACATCAAACACAATTCCAATCACATCAGCCGCACTCATGCCTCCGCCGCCTGCGCCGCCGGATACATTTTTTAACTGCCCGTCGTTAAGCTCTCTGCCCGCAAAGTCTTCTTCCCTGAGTTCTATACCAAACTCTTTTTCAAACTTCCGCAGTTCCTTTTCGGCATCTTCTTCAGGAACTTCGCCAAGCTTCTTAAACTTCTCTTTTGCATTCTCATTCTCTTTTAACAATTTTGCCAAAGCTTCTTTACTATCCATGCTCTCACCTCCTCTCTGCATGCTCCACGGTTTTCTTTATCTTATCTTCATAGCCTTCGCTAAAAAACGTACACAAAATCCTAGAATGCCCATACAGCCCGAACCCCTCTAAAATACTCATGGCCCTGCAGCCGCCCTGACATTTTTCCCTATATTCGCACCGTGTACACTCTGTATTCCCTGCCAAAAACTCACTTGTCTTCATATTGACAACCCGGAAAAACGCACTGTCCGCATCCCTGTAGAGCCGACCAAGAGTCACGTCTTTCAGGTCGGGCATATTCTTTTCAATTTCCGAATCTGTCATGGAGGCACACGGCAAAAGCCTGCCGTTTGGCAGAAGATAGGGGTCAAAACGGCATGTGGCGCAGCAAAACGCCTCTTTCATCTCACCGCGCGGCCTTCTTACATACGGCGAATACCACCTATCCGGTTTATGCGCGGGACAGGCAAAGAATCCGTCTAGCTGTATGGAACACGGCGCCGCATCGCTGATATACGCAAAAATAATCTTCAGGTACGCATCGTACAATTCCCCGGTTGTAACCGTCCTTCTCCCCTCTTTCCTCCACTCGCCGGCCTCATATATCAGTGAAGTCTTCCAGTAATCAACCTCAAGACTCTTTAGCAGTTCATAAGTTTCTGTAAGACAGTCTATATTACCGTCATATACGGCTGTCTCAATCATAACCGGAAAGCCGCAGTTCTTAAGCATCCTTATAACGCCGACAGCCTTTTCCCCCGCGCCTTTTTCTGCTCTTAACCAGTCATGTCCGTCTACACCGTCAAAACTAATCACAAAGTTCGGATTAAGCCCCATTATTTGAATTCGCCTCAATATCTGCTCTGTCAAAAGCATCCCGTTTGTGTAAATATGGGACACGGCAATACCTTTTTTAGAAAAGGCTTCCAAAATAGTCCATATATCGCCGCGTACAAACGGTTCTCCGCCCGTTATGGAGACAGACGTCACTCCCGCGGCATCCATCTGTTCAATGATTCTAAGACACTCCGCCGTTGACATATCCTTATACTTATAATCAGGCGCGCTCATATAACAATGTCTGCATTTCAGATTGCATCTGCCCGTAACCGACCAGTGAATACTCCTTATAAAGCAGTTATCAACCCTTCTGTATTCCTGCTCTGTGTCTATACGGTCCTGTCTGTGCAAAAACTGCACAATTCCTTTCTCCTGCAGACTATCCAGTCTGTTTTTCTGTTCTTTTGTCAGATACACTGCGCAAAAATCAATCATTCCGCTGCACATTTCCAACAGTAAGAAAGTTTTCCGGTCTAAAATCTCCGTCCATCCGTTTATTCGGTTGGCAAGCACATACGGATAATCCTTATATCCGCGCAATGTATAATCTTTCGACAGTCTGATATATTTCACAATTGTTCCCCCCTTTTGCCTGGTATATTTTTGAAACTAAATGCATTATATCGTTTTAAAAACGATAACTAAGTGCGCGGACGCACTTAGTTATCGTTTTTTTTTCCATTTGTCAACTACTTTTTTTTTATTTTTACTAATGACAACAACAGGTACCGGTGTCTGCCTTCTAAGGCAAATCACCGGTACCTGTATGTTTATAGTCAACAAAAAATAATTGTCGTTAACTATACTTATACATTACAACATGTTTCCATTATAACAACTGCAATAATTTATCATTTATTTTTGAATATTCTTCAAGATAAGATCATACTGCGCATACATTTTCTGCACCTCGTTTTCCAGTGTATAATAATGGCCGACATATGGTACAAGAAGCGCCAAAAGCAGTACAACAATGGCAAATATCGGTATATTCTCCACTACACAGCATACAGAAAGGCCTATCATAGTCATCAAGGCAAACGTAACTGTCACAATAAGGTGTATAAGCCGCTCATGCTGAAAAAATGACACCTGAGTGAGATGTTCTCTCATAACAGACTCCCAATCCGTCACGTCCGACGGATGCGCCAAAAGTTCGTCGATTCGTTTGCGGTAGTTTATGATTCGTTTTTTCATACAATCACCTTAATATTTCTTAACTCTCTTTCCGAAATTCATCGTTGACTTATATTTATAGGTAAAATACTGACTTTCATTCGGACTTACCTCATAATAATTTACCGTAATTCCATTCGGAGATAATGTCAATGTAGTATATTTATCAATCCTTATCGTACCCATAGAAGACATTGTTTTCTTCTTATCCAAACTGATGCTTCCACTTTTCACACCTTCCGCGATAATGGAATATGATGTATATACCGGCAAACTTCCTCTCACCTCAACTCTTACTTTTCCATTTTTAAGTAAGCGGCATTTTATATATAATGTGCTTTCTCCCTTATCAAAATTCCTATACCACCACTCCGAACTGCCGTCATAATCCCAAACCTGCTCTACCCGTTTCTGTCCGCTTGTAGTTTCCCATTCTCCGCATATAGCCGTCCATGCACTCTTAGACGATAACTGTTTTTTTAAATCAGATGCCTTTATCCCTTTATATTTAAATTTTGATGGAACACCTTTTAATGCACGGTTTGCCCCATTAAGATATCCGTTTTTAATTTTATCTTTGGCACTCAGCAAACTATTTTTGTATTTAAGTTTTTTATCAATTTTCTTTCTTTTATTTGTTAAAATATTATAATTTGACACGCCGGCTTTTAATTCATCTGGCAATTCCTTGTATAATCTCTCTGATTCTTTTATTATTTTCTCTGAATCATTGTTCAAAGATACACGTCCTATATTATTTATATTATTAACAACTGCATTTACTCTGGCCGCATCGTAATTTCTTTCATATTCTTCTATCCGTCCAAAGTTTTCAACCTGACTTTTTTGCTCTTCATCAAGCATTTCATATGCGATTTTCGCGTTATCTATAAGTTCCCTGCTTTCTACAGTAACTTCGCCGACGTTATTAATAATAGTAACAACATTTTGTATCTCTCTTTGGTCAATATTGGTAATTTCAGCATCTATGGCAGATATTTTTTCATATACAGCCTCAAAATTATCAACCTTTCGTTTTTGCAATTGTTGAAATTCAATATACTCTGTTTCTATATCCTGACACTGGTCTTTGAGTGACAACAACTGTTTTTTTGTTTTACCGGCAACCTCTTGCCCGACAACATCATCTATCCGGTTATTTAAAGATACAACCTGTTCTTTTTCAATATCGCTCAAACCAAAATTCGAATACAATATCTCAGAAATTCCCAATATTATTAATAACAGAACAGCCATTGTAACTATAACCTTTATAGCTGTCTTAACCATTAAACTACGATTTCTGTTTTTCTTGCGTATTTTACATCCGCAATGTGGACACGCTTTATCCGTGTCTGATATTTTCCCGCCACATTCAGAACATTTTATAAGTGCCATACTTTTTCATCTCCAGGTTTATTTTTTATTCCCGCGGGCAACTAGCCAAGCAGCCATGCTTGCATGGCTATTTGGCCGGCTCGAGAGCGTGTTTGAAGATTGCTTTCTGCCAGATGCGTTTCACACTTTGTGGGAGATTTGTGCCAAGTGAGGGAAGCGTAGCGGGCTACGTTGACTGAATTTGGCGTAAATATACCGCAAAGTGGGGGACGCAGATGGCGGAAATGAATTTTCAAACACGCTCTAGGGTCAAATGTACTTATTATGTTAAAGTATGTTTGAATTATATCATAAAGAAAAATAAATTGAAATATATTTTGAGAATAATAATTACCCCAAAAATATAGAAATAAATTCTCATTTCACATATGATACTATAACTTGCTTAAATTTAGTGTTTTCAGAAACGAGACTCTTCCAAATACAAAATATATGTAAAGCCCATATTTTCAACTCTGTCAAACTGCAGTATGCGGTACAAATTATTTATATTTACAAGTTCTAAATTTGCCTTCTATCCAAAATGTCGCTTCAATTGTATGAAACCGGATTAATCTGAATTTTGGGTCGTCAATCCCTTTTTTAAAAAATTCCCTATCCGTCTCTCTCCATATAGTTTCCTGCAATTCTCTATTTCCCACAAACTCTACGTTTCCAATAAGAGTCACGCTGTCTCCGCTAAGAAAATAACAAACGCTTGCTTTCGTATTGGTTTCAAAATGCACCGCTTTCCCATTAATCTTCGAACGCTTTGAAGTCACAAAATAGATATCTGAAAATGTGTCTGCTCTCGCAATAGACACCAGGCAGGTACGCGGATATCCTTTCTCATTAATAGATGTAAGCGTTGCTACATCACACTTTTTAAGAAGCGCATTTGCTTTATTTTCTAATTCTTTTGTTCTTTCCTTTTGTATTTGACTCGCTGTTTTTTCCATATCGTTTCCTCCCTAATTGAAAATAAAATATGCATATTAGTTCCTAAAATTCTAATTACATTTTTAATGATATTATAACACAAATTACATTGTATCTAAATCAACTAACATGTACATTTTCCCTCCAATAATGTAACATAGATTTTACATTTCACCTTTTATTCCTGTATGAGTGCGAGTATGCGAAACAATAGAGCGAAAAAGGCGGCTGCATGGCGCGCTTATCGCTGCCATTGATATTGACAGCGACAGCTACGTTATGTTTCCATGCAGCCTGAACAATTTCGCCATGTTATGAGAATATGCCGAAGGAGCCGGCTTTCTTATTGACCTTGCATGCAGAATGTAAATGAGGTGTTCCTATATCCGTTCTCTACCTCACTCTGACCCTAACCTTCTTATTACAGCCGTTTGCGGCAAAAACATATATATTGCAGACGCCCGACCTCTTTGCCTGAATCTTTCCATTGACGGAAACGGTCGCAACGCTTTTATTGCTGCTTAAGAAGCGAAACGGTTTTGTGTGCTTAGTTGAGAGTCTTTTTTTCCTGTCGTACCGAGACCTCTTAGGCATTAATTGCAAGGTATTTCCCTTCTTGATAGTATAGGAATTTTTATTTAAACTAACTGATTTGACATTTGTATATTTTTTGCTGCAGCTTCCGGCTATGTGTAATGTAAGGCTCTTAGCGAGCGTTACTTTTTTGCCATTCTTCCATTTGTAGGCCTCGACATATAATTTATAATACTTTATAGGGTTCAGCGGCTTCTTATTAATTTTATGGATGGTAACCGATGATTTCTTTCCGCCTTTGACACGGGTACGCGAACCCCGGTCAAACTTCTTTCCGCAATATTGCACGTATATGTCATAGCCGTCCGCACCGGAAACCTTTTTCCACTTCAAGGTAATGTTTCTTGCGTTCTGCTTTACTTCAAGCCCTGCGTTTAACGCAATTGCATCCTTTCCATATTTTATCTCATACTTCAGGCTGTTATTATCCGTATCACCCTCATCAGGATGCTGATTTTTGTTCGTTTCTATGCTATTATTCGATTTTACTGTTCCGTCCGATTGATTATTATCAGGCAGTTTGTTCCCGTCCGGCTGCTTAGTCACGTCGGGTGTCTTGTTGTCATCCGGTTTTTTATCATCGTCCGGGTTCTTGTCGTCATCCGGGTTCTTATCATCCGGCTTTTTCGGAATTGCTTCCGTCTGCGCGTAACCGCATACCGTACAGAACCGCTCCTGCATACCCCAAGATTCCGCTGTCGGCTGCTTTGTTATACTCCATTCCCCATAGATATGGGCGGCCTCATCCGACTTAAGTCCGCATCTGCACTCACGCCAGTGGTTGTGCGAATCACTATGCCAGGAGTCCGGCCAGAGGTGCGTGTGCGGCAGTTTTGGTATCACTTCCTCATATAAGGCGCCGCATTTTGAGCAGGTGAAAATTCGTTTTCCGTCCGACGTCTCCGTTGCCTCATTTACGACGGTGACAATCCAGTCATGCCCTGACGCGGCGATTACCGTACCCCCGCTAATCTTTGCGCCGCAGTCAGTACAGTAGACGTCACCCGTATAACCTTCTGTCTCACAGCCCGCGTCCACTGCGTTCTCTAGTACGGTTTCGCTGTGAGTACATTTTTCTCTTGTAATAATTACGGCGACTGATACATTTTTATAATTGTCAATGTCTTCGCCCGTATAAACGGCTTCTGCCTCTACAGATATTTCTCCAAGGATGAGAGCTTCGTCCTCGTCTCTCCACTGCCATCCGGCAGGAAGCTCCACATCGCCGACTTTCCTGCAGCTTCTTGACACGCTCATTACAGCGGACGGCATATCCGGCGCGTTTTCGGCCTGTACTACCGGCACCGCAACGATGCGTTCAACTATGTTATAGCGGACGGCATCATCAGGGGTAAATACCGCTGCATATCCTTCGTTTTTCACAGTAGGAACAATGGCCGCGTCTTTCCAGCTCCATGTACCCGCAACTGTCACGGTGTGTCCACTCACTACTGCCGACGCGGCGCCGCCGTTTAGTTTTACGCTGTTTAAAGTTGTCTGCGCGCTGTAAGTAAAAGTATCTGCTGCCGGCGCTTCAACAATAGGAGTTGCTTTCACGACAAAATATTCAGCCGTTCCCTCAAGTTCGGTATAATTATATGTGTCATCCGGCGTGAACACCCACTGCGCCGTACTTTTTACGTCGCCCTCATCCGTTGTTACATCCGGCACATACGACGGTTCTTTCCATGAAAGGACGCCTTTTACTTCCACATTGGTTCCTTTTTCTACAAATACAGCAGGCTCAAATTCCAAATCTGAAAGCTGCTGCCCGTAGACGAGTACGTCACTGCCCTTTATGGAAACCACGCTGCCGGTCTGCAGCGATGTAATGATTTTGGGGACGATATTGATTGCTACCATGACTGTAATATTTTTATAGTTAAAACTATCGTCCCTGATGTAGACAGCCTCGGCCTCTACCGGCGTCTCGCCAAGGATGGATTCTATGTCCGCGTCTCTCCACTGCCACCCGGCAGGAAGCTCCACATCGCCGACTTTCCTGCAGCTTCTTGGCACGCTCATTACAGCGGACGGCATATCCGGCGCGTTTTCAGCCTGTTCCACCTCCACTGCCACTGTGCGCTCAACCGTGTTATAGCGGACAGTATCATCCGGAGTAAATACCGCCATAAACCCACCGTTTCCGACAAACGGAACTGTTGATGTATCTTTCCATCTCCATGTACCCGCAACTGTCACGGTGTTTCCGCCCACTACTGCCGACGCGGCGCCGCCGTTTAGTTTTACGCTGCCCAGTGTTGTCTGTTCGTTGTAAATAACGGTATCCGCCGTCGGCAGCTCAACCTCCGGAGACGCTTTCGTCACAACATATTCAGCCGTCCCCGTAAACTCTTCATACTTGTCTGAGTTATCAGGCATGAACACCCACTGCGCCGTACCAGTTTGCATGCCTTGTATACCGGTTATATCCGGCACATACGACGGTTCCTTCCACGAAAGCGTACCTTTTACCTCCGTATCGGTTCCTTTCTCGACAAAGACAGCGGGTTCAAATTCCAAATCTGAAAGCTGCTGCCCGTAAGCAAGTATGTTACCGCCCTTTATGGAAACTATGCTGCCTGATTGAAGGCATGTCACAATTTTATCTACAATTTCAATATGAACCGTAAACACTGCGTCCTCATAATTACTCATCTTTGCAGTCACGGTAATGGATGCAGTGTTTCCGACAGTTTCAGCAGAATCGCATTTTCTGACCCCATATCTAAGTTCTCTGCCGTTATTATCCATCTGTGTGTAATACACTATGCCCCATTCATCTGTTACTGACAATTCGTATTCCGTGGTCCCACGGTCCGCCGGAAGTTTTTCTGATAACTTTTCTGTTAAATCAATACTTTCACCTCCGCCCGAACCGACAGACCAGATATATTTTCTAGTTTCAGGGGCAATCTCTGGCGCTGCCGCCTTTGATATATAAACCGTAACAATCTGCGAATCTGCCCCGGTATAGTTCGCTCCCTCATCAAGTGAAACTGTTATCGTAGTGGCTCCGTACCCATTGATTGTCACATATCCATCCTGCGAAACCGACACAACACTCTCGTCGCCGGAGGAATAAGAAATTAGTCCGTCACCGTTCGTACTGCTTTTGACGGAAAATCCGTCGTCGCCAAATGTTTTTCTTACTGTCTTTACCGGAACCGTCAAAATCCCCTCTGCCCTGCTTATATTAAGCGTCACCGACGCCGTAAGCGTATCATAATTGTCCGCTTCTTCGTCAGGCGTAAATACTGCCGTGTATGTACCTGCGTCACCGACGTCCGGAACCTGATCGCCGTCAATCTTCCATGAGCCCTCGACTTCACAGTAATATCGGTCCGTTACACGAATACCGTTTATAACAAGCTCTGACAACTTTGAACCGTATACACCGGAAGCAATCCCCTCGCCGGTCTTTGTAAGCGGCGCCTTCTCAATTGTAAACGTAACGATTTTTTCATAACCTGAATACTTTCCGATTCCTTCGACAATGGCAGTGGCTTCACCCGCATTTATGTTGTCGGTATAAGTTACCGTATAATCTGTATTCAACTTCAGATTGATTCCGCCGAGAGATACCGTATCGACAGGTTTATGTGCGAACCCATATCCATATATAAATTCATCCCTGTTTAACTTTACGACGGCGTCCCTTTGAAAATCAATCTTTCTCACATGAACGCTGTTTCCGGCATCACTGACTTCCAGACGCGTCTTCTCCCCTACAGGCACTATGGCGTCGTCGGCATCGGCAAAACAATATCCGGGCGCCGCCATATCTTTCACACAGAGCCAGGTTCCCGAATTGGCCGCGTTAACAAATATATCGCTGCCATCCGTCACTGTAAAAGTACCTTTTGATATATTTATATTATTTTTATAGTATGTAGATATAATATAATTGTTTGATATATATTCTCCGCCTTCAATGTTAAGGGTGCCTGTATTGCCCTGCATTGAAAAAATATGTCCGGGGCGTCCAATATCTGTTTCCTTGGCTGTGTATTCTATTTTACCTTCCCCTTTAATCGTAAGCGCGGCATTCCGGCCAAAGCCGAAAAGACCGAAATTGTCGGCAACAGTAATATTATGGTTATTCAAATCAAGCGTATATGTTTTGTCATTCCATATATAATATATACTCGAAGCGCCATCACCGTCGTAATTAACGTCTCTGAGGAGCGTTATATAACCATCGTCCCTACGAGCTCCAAAAGCGTCCTCCAATGAATTCAGATATTTAATGTTTCCATCTTTTTCAATAGCAGCCTCCGCGGTAACAATGATTACAACCTCTGCTTCCTCCTCTACCTGATTGCTGCACACAAAACGAACGGTAAGCGGTACGCCCGTGTTTATGTCATCTTTCAGAAACCCAATAGATTCCGTTTGAACTGTAATCTGATAGTTCATACCGCCGTCTCCCGGCGATACCGTTCCTTCTTTAATCATGTTCCCGTTGTACCATAACTCAACCCGCTCAATATCAGCCGTCTTTTTTAAACCCTTTATGCTTACAGTATCGCCTATCGCGAATGTATCACGCAGCTCCCCCGTTTTGCCGTCGAACGTCTCAGGGGCGGCCTCTTTTGTACCGGACAGTGCGTCAACCCCGTTTCCATGTTCCGAATGATCGCCGCGCACCTGCGCGGCAGATGCCGAAGCGCCGTCTGCAGGCAGCGTATTGAACAACATAGACGCCGCCAGTAATAGTCCCATGCAACGCCTTAACGCTTCCCCCTTTTTTAATACTATACTTTTTAAACAATGTGATAAATTCATTATCATCCAATCCTCCCAATTCATTATTTTTATAACTATATAAATATAGTTTTCATTGGAAAACAAGGTTTTTGGCATTAACGTCAGTCATCTGGCAAAAACATCGCATTACTGGATTTTGTAAAATACATTTTTCTATGGTAAAATAATTTTATTTCGAATTATCTCTAATAATTATTGCCTTAAGGCTGTAAAAAATCAGATTGAAAAATGAGGTGCATACGAATTGAAAATTGCTTTAGTGGATGATGAAGATTATTATCTCGATGAAATGGCCCGTCTCTGCCATGATTTTGGAAAGCGCTTCAACTGCCGTATAGAGACTGTTTCATTTGTCAGCGGCGAGTCATTTTTAAAAGCTTTCAACGACGGTGGTTTTTCTATCGTTTTTATGGATATCTATATGGAAGGAATCGACGGGGTTGCCGCCGCAATGAAGATGCGTGAACAAGACCTATGTG
>JAAVXK010000012.1 GCA_022790615.1 Lachnospiraceae bacterium | reverse complement strand
CTCTCTTAAGACGTGAATAACGTGTCTCATTGTTAAGGAAATCCTGATACTTGCCATAATCTCCTTCTTTTGAAGTGAGGGTGAACGGATTCTTTCCTTCTGCTTTGAGAGCCGGGTTGTATGAGAACAGATTCCAATATCCTGCTTCAACAGCCGCTTTCATTTCATCCTGACAATGATTCATTCCGCCCTTGACTCCGTGAAGCTCGCAAGGCGCATATCCGATTATGAGAGACGGGCCGTTGTACGCCTCAGCCTCTTTGATTGCCTTGACAGCCTGATTTGGATTCGCTCCGAGCGCTATCTGTGCGACATATACATAACCATAGCTCATAGCAATCTCTGACAGCGACTTCTTGCCTACCTCTTTACCGGCCGCAGCAAACTGGCAGACCTCGCCGATATTGGAAGCCTTGGATGCCTGACCGCCCGTATTGGAATACATTTCAGTATCGAATACAAATACGTTGACATTCTCGCCGGATGCAAGAACATGGTCAAGACCGCCAAATCCGATATCGTATGCCCATCCGTCACCGCCGAATATCCATACGGACTTCTTGGACAGGTAATTCTTCTTATCAAGAATCTCCGCAGATTCCGGACATCCTGCTGCAGATGCTTTCTCAAGCTCGGCAACAAGTTCCTCTGTAGCTTTTGCGTTTGCAACAGTATCATTCTTTGTCTCGAGGAACTTGGCAACAGCAGACTTAAACTCTGCAGACGCCTTGTCTGATGCGGCGGCATCCTCCAGTTTGGCTATAAGCTGGTCACGGAGCGTCTTCTGTCCGAGATACATTCCGAATCCATGCTCTGCATTGTCCTCGAAAAGTGAATTCGCCCATGCAGGTCCTTTTAATGAATCCTTGTTGACAGTGTACGGGCATGTAGCGGCAGGACCGCCCCAAATAGAAGAACATCCCGTCGCATTTGAAATGTACATGGACTCTCCGAACAACTGTGTAATAAGTCTTGCGTAGGAAGTCTCCGCACAGCCTGCACAGCTTCCTGAGAACTCAAGCAGCGGCTGGTTGAACTGTGAACCCATAACAGCAGGCATTTCATCCGCACACGGCTTCTTGCTGACATTGGCAACGAGATAATCGAATACTGCCTGCTCCTTTGCCTGTGATTCCTGCGGAACCATCTTAATTGCCTGTACTTTATCCGGACAAACCGTCACGCACTCGCCGCATCCCATACAGTCAAGCGGTGATACGCTCATCGTAAACTTGTATCCCTTTGCCTTAGGATTCTTTGCGTCGGCAACCTTGATATTTGACGGAGCAGCCGCAACCTCATCATCTGTGAGAAGGTATGGACGGATTGTTGCATGTGAGCAGACGAATGCACAGTTGTTACACTGGATACATTTCTCATTATCCCACACAGGAACCATAACCGCCGTTCCTCGCTTCTCGTATGCCGAAGCGCCGAGAGGGAACTGTCCGTCAGCACAGTCAACAAACTTTGATACAGGAAGACTGTCGCCGTCCATAAGTCCTATCGGATTCATCAGCTCCTCAACATTCTTAACCACCTCGCTGAGACCTTCAAGCTTAGCCGCAGGTGCGTCCGGAGCAGGGTTCTTCCACGAATCAGGTACCTCAACTTTGTGTATCGCATCCACACCGGCGTCAATTGCATTCCAGTTCATCTTGACAACGTCGTCACCCTTTTTACCGTATGACTTCTTCGCTGCCGCTTTCATGAACTCGATTGCATCGTCAATAGGCATTACATTTGCAAGTTTGAAGAATGCCGACTGGAGAATTGTATTCGTACGCTTGCCCATACCAATCTCGATTGCCTTGTCAATTGCATTGATTGTATAAAGCTGTATATTATTTTCAGCTATGTACTTCTTAGACTCGGCAGGCATGTAATTGTCAAGCTCATCATCCGACCACTGGCAGTTAATCATAAAAATTCCGCCGGGCTTTACATCCTGTACCATCTTGTATCCCTTGATAACATAGGATGGGTTGTGGCATGCAACAAAATCAGCCTGATTAATGTAATAAGGGCTCTTAATCGGCTTGTCTCCAAAACGGAGATGGGAGATTGTGATACCACCCGTCTTCTTCGAGTCATACTGGAAGTATGCCTGAATATATTTGTCTGTGTGGTCGCCGATAATCTTTGTGGAATTCTTGTTAGCTCCAACGGTACCGTCTCCGCCAAGTCCCCAGAACTTACATTCAACAGTTCCCGGAGCTGATGTAATCGGCGCCGGCTTAACCTCAGGAAGACTCAGGTTCGTAACGTCGTCCTCTATTCCTATCGTGAATCTCGGCTTGCTGTTCTCCTTCTTAAGCTCAGTATATACCGCAAATACTGATGAAGGAGGGGTATCCTTTGAACCGAGTCCGTAACGTCCGCCTGTGAGCACAATGTCGTTAAGACCTGCCTCACGAAGAGTAGTAGCGACATCAAGATAAAGCGGCTCGCCAAGTGAGCCCGGCTCCTTCGTCCTGTCAAGCACAGCCATCTTCTTAACCGTCTTAGGAAGAACCTTTGTAAGCGCGTCAGAAACCCAAGGACGATACAAGCGGACCTTTACAAGTCCTACCTTTTCACCGGCTGCAGTCAGATAGTCAACTACCTCCTCAATAACATCGCATATGGAACCCATCGCCACAATTACGCGGTCTGCGTCAGGCGCTCCGTAATAGTTGAAAAGGTCGTAGTCCGTTCCAAGCTTTTCATTTACCTTCTTCATATACTTTTCAACTACTGCAGGAAGCGCATCGTAAACGGAGTTACATGCTTCGCGGTGCTGGAAGAATACATCACCGTTCTCATGGGAACCGCGCATTGCAGGTTTCTCAGGATTAAGCGCATGCTCACGGAATGCTTTAACCGCATCCATATTGCACATTTCCTTAAGGTCCTCATAATCCCATGTCTCTATCTTCTGAATCTCATGTGAGGTACGGAATCCGTCAAAGAAATTAAGGAACGGTACTTTTCCCTCGATAGCTGCAAGATGGGCTACCGGGCTTAAATCCATTACCTCCTGCGGATTCGTCTCACACATCATTGCAAAACCGGTCTGACGGCATGCATACACATCGCTGTGGTCACCAAAGATATTCAGTGACTGTGCGGACACCGTACGAGCCGAGACATCAAATACACATGGCAACTGTTCACCTGCAATTTTATACATATTCGGTATCATCAGAAGAAGTCCCTGCGATGCCGTAAATGTCGTGGTGAGCGCGCCTGCTGCAAGAGAACCGTGTACAGTTCCCGCTGCACCTGCCTCCGACTGCATCTCAACAACTTTTACTTCATTGCCAAAAATATTTTTCAATCCGTTGGCTGACCACATATCAACATAATCCGCCATCGGGCTCGAAGGTGTAATCGGATAGATGCCCGCAACTTCCGTATAGGCGTACGCTACATGGGCGGCTGCCTGGTTTCCATCCATTGACTGTTTCTTTCTAGCCATTTTTAATATATCCTCCTTAAATTATTATAAAATTAATATGATTAATTTTATCACTTTTGAATAATGTTGTAAAGGCGAAATAACAATATCCTGCACATTACGACAATAAATACGCGTATTCCACGGACATTATGTCCATTTATTATAATATACAAATTACAGCGGTACATTATAACAAAAATCAATAGTATAATCGTCCACCCTTTATCCCATATTATTGTATACTAGTTTAGAGAGGTGTATTACATATGAATCATTCATTCATACGTGAACGAATAACGGAATTACGAATTAAAAAAGATGTGTCTGAGAATAAAATGAGCCTTGAACTCGGTCACAGCAAAAGTTACATACAGAGTATATCCTCTGGCAAATCACTGCCCTCAATGGGCGAATTCATTTCTATATGCGATTACCTTGAAGTAACTCCTAAAGATTTTTTTGATACTGAAGTTCATGAACCCCAAAAGATAAGCAGACTGTTTTGTTACGCTAAAACACTGAGTCCCGAACGTCTTGATATACTAATTGATGTCGCGCAGCAATTCTGCCATTCGGTAAAAACGTAATATTCTAAATTAACTCTCCACCTCGGTTCTCAGTTAAAAATATGGAGCTGCATTTTTTACGATGCAGCTCCCTTTTTCTTCTAATTAATGATATAAAATTACTTATAGTGCAATATTATCATGCAGGTACTTAATAATTCTTATATATCAAGACCCTCCAAGTCTTCCAAATCATATTCGTCCAAACCTTCCAAATCATAGTCATCATAATAATCATAATAATCATAATCATCATCCTCAGAATCTGTCAGACCATCTAAACCATACAGAGCCTGCATGTTCATATTATTCATAAAGAAAGTTTGAAGTTGCTGTTCCGTCGCATTACCTATATCTAATACGGGAAGGGCTGCGTCTATCGTCTCTATTGAAACTTCGTCTGATATCTTGAACATACCGCTTAAACTTTCACCGTCAACCGATAGATTATCAATTACAAGTTCAAGTCCGTTTTCATCAATTTTATAGGTTCCCTCAAAAACGAAAATTTCGTCAACGCTGTTTGCGCTAAACTTTCCTGTTTCACTGTTATAGGACATTGTTATTAATTCTTCTCCCGCTACTGTGACAACTATTTTTGTTTCTCCGTTTTCTTTTGTGGTATCAATCCTTACTTCTTCATTCTCGCCGCTGTCTGTTGCTGAGAGAACAATATTGTACAAAGGATTTTCTTTCCCCTCAAATTTAACAGACAATACATCGTTTTCAACCTCCATTTCAATTGCCGCAACTTTCTCGTCAGCAATATAAACGGTAACGATACATTCGCCAAAATCAGCAAGGCTCCTTTTAATAATATCAAGGTTACTCCTAGTTGCCGCATTCACTATTTCTAGTTCCTTATAGTTATCAATCCATTTTCCAACTATATCTTTTGTAATAACTGTCTTATATCCCTTGCATCCCTTAGTTTCACCCGCCACAAGGAACTCTTTTTCATCAACCTTTTCAAAGTCAAGCTCGTTAAAATCATCCAGAAGCATCTTTGTATATTCGTCTTCACCAAATTTCTGCTGACTCTGCGTCATATTAAAGCAGTCAGAAAACATTTTATTGAACTCCGCAATGTCCATACCGGTACTCTGCGTTATCAAATCAACAAAATAACCCGTATTTTCCGCAGTGAAATTGTATTCGAATACACCGTTAATATATTCAGGAATTGAGCATTTGAAATATGTGTCATCAATCGTAGCAATCGCACTCATATTTGTGCTTCCATCTGACCAGCTGCCGCTCAAAGACATCTGCTTCTGCGGCCGGTCCATATCACATGCTATGGCTAATTCAATGCCGTCTAACGATAGCTGCATGTCAATGGCGCATTTGCCGGCCTCCAAAAGCTTATCCAGTTTGGCTGTACCATCCTCTTCCACTGTTGCTGCAAACGTATTTCTCAACGCTGTGATAATATGCCCGTTCTTTCCGAGCGCGCTTTTGGAAAATAAAAATACGCCGGCGGCCATTGCAATAACGGCAAGCATTGCGACTACCGCAATAACCGGCTTCATGTTTCTCTTCGGTTTGTTACCATCATTGAATGAACCCGCTGCATTGCCAAATGAGCCTGCTGCATAGTTCGTTGTAGAAAACGCTTCATTGCCCGCAATGTTTTCGCTCTGGGTAACTATATTATTATCCACAGACTTCTCATTACCGGCAACATTTTCACTGTTAAAGTTATTGTCCTCACTCATCTTAATTTCCCCCTCTTTAAAATAAGGCCAAAGCATTCATTCTGCCCTGACGCGTGCCAAACAGGAAACAAATTTTCCTATACGGTTACTATAAAATTATATATCATAGAATAATATATGTCAATTTATAAGATATTTGACGGAATGGAAAAATATAGGGTGAAAAATATAGGGGAAAGATATATAAAATTAATAACAATCTACCAATCCGTATTATAATATGATATACTGAATTAACAGTATAAATAACATATATTCAAGGAGGTCTTGCCATGATTGCAGGTTTATCAGATGCTGAGATTACACGTATTCCGGCCGGTGAAAAACGCGCGCTGATACGCTCCGGCCAAATTGAATGCCCGACATGCAAAAACCGAAAATACCAGGACGGTTCGGACGAGATGGTTTCTTTCAAATCTCCGGCGCATATATCCGTCGAAGCGGCAGCCACCGCTGTCCGCGCCCACGAACAGGAACATGTGTCCAACGCATACACCAAAGCCGCGCAGGCAGGCAATGCAAAGGTTATGGCGGCAAACGTGTCAATACATACGTCGATATGCCCGGAATGCGGAAGAAGCTACGTGTCAGGCGGTACTACCAAAACCCAAATCAAATATAACAATGACGAATATGCACAAAATGCCAGAAAGATTGACAATACATATCTTCCCGGCATGAATTTTTCTGTCGGTACATAAGACTTAAGATACCAGGGGTCAAAGTACCTTTTGATTCCAAATCTATATAGGGGGCTTTCAAAAACAGCGGATTATCACAATATAAAACGCATATAATATGCCGTTTTCAACATTATATTGTAAAACCACCGTATGTTCTGCAGCCCCTTAACTTTTTATACGTATATGACTGATAGCTCGCCAAAACTCACGCTTCCGACGAGAACGACCGAATGGTTTCCGTCAGGATTGCCATGGTTCGCTTCCTTTACCGAAGCGGCAAGTGCATTTACCCTGTTGAACGCCGCCCACTCTTTAGGAATATACAGTTCAAGCGCTCCAAACGATACGCTTACCGAAATCTCGACACTGTTTCCGTCCATAATCGCATTGTCAAAGTATACTTTTAATTCCCCGAATGAATTTTCAATTCTCACACTTTTCAGATTTCTGCTGTCAACATACTTCGCCGAAGCTCCAAAACGGTTAGAACAGAATACCTTGCCGTCATTCTCGTCATGTACGACTTTCTGGTGGCGTCCCTCCCTGTCGACGTCCCCATAATCACTCCACCGGTCATCACGGCTGAAATAATTCATTTTTCTTTTCGTACTCGGAAATATCATAGAAAAACCGATTGCAAAAAGAACTGCTGTAAATATCACGACAACCTCCGAAATATGAGGTACGCCGATATAATCGTCAAATATTATCCACAAAAAAGCAAGCGATATAAATATACCCGGAAAACTGAGCATCATTATACTCTTTATCAGCGTTGCCAAGAAAACAATGGCCAGAACAATATTTCCCGTCCCTATCACCATATCAACAAGCCCAAACTGGTTTAATAAAATAAATGTCGCGATTGCAATAAACATGATTCCCCAAAAAACATCTCTTCTGTTATTCATAAAATAGCACCTCCTAATTTTTTACAACTGACACTACCGCCATCTTCTTATCTCACAAAACTCCCATGAGTGAATATTAATCTCAACAATACCGGCGCCGCAGTATTCGCAGACCTTTGCTCCAAGGCTTTTGACAGGTCCCCCGCAGTTCGGACACGTAAGGCCGAGAGACGCGCTCTCCGTCTCGTCCACAAGGTCTCTGTCCTGTATGTACAGCAAATCAGTATCAAACTTCGTCTGCAGCTTATATTCCTTGTCCCCCTCGGTAACGCGTCCGCTTTCGTCGGTAATATAATGAAGCGCTTCTACTGAAGACTGAAATGTTATGATACATCTTCCTTTTGTCTTTTTATAATTGCTTATTTCCGTCCGGTGAATCTTTATATTCTCATAATGCTCATGCATGTTTTTCGACGACAGCTTCATAATATGCTGCTCTAATTTTGTTCGCAAATCTATACCGTCATATTTCAGGCATGCGGCATTCTTACTATTAATTGCCATGAGATAGCCCGTCAGAACATCTTTTGACAGTTCTCGCATCTCATCATAATTAAACGCCGGAAAGTCTTTCATAATCTTCGGCAGAAAAATACTTGTCATGGCGGATACGGATTTCGGCGTCTGCTCCATCTCGCTTTTCGCCCTGTCAATTCCCTCTCTTATATCTGAAGTTCCGTACAACGCCTTTGAATATTCGGACAGCTTTTTCCTTATGTAAAAAAATGCCGCCATAAGGCTGATTATTATTGCGAGAATCAAAGACAATATTATTATTGCAGTTATTCCCATTGAATACACCTCCAAGGCAATTATATTATAAATACGTTGTTTTGTCATTAACAATTATAATATAAACAGGGCAACCGCTTAAATTTAATATTTGACATAAGCAGTTGTCCGAAGCCGGTAAAAGTATTTTTAAGCGATAGACCTAAATATAAGAATCATTGTAAAAAATACTAATTAAAAACTAACAATCAATCTGTATAATATACGGGGAGGTTTATATATGGATAAAAAAATACTAATTATTGAAGACGAAAAAGCCATTCAAAAAATACTGTCTGAGCCGCTTACCTTTGAGGGATATAGCGTAACTGTCGCATCAGACGGTCTTGAAGGAATAAACAAATTTCATGAAAAAGATTTTGACCTTATACTATTAGATATTATGCTTCCTAAAATAGACGGATATACATTGTGCGAAATGATACGGAGAGAGTCGCAAATTCCGATTATCCTTTTAACCGCGCTGGATAATGAGGACGCGCAGATAAAAGGGTTCGACAAACTTGCAGACGACTATATTACAAAGCCATTTTCCATAAAGCTCGTATTAAAGCGTGTGGAGGCCCTTTTGCGGCGCGCATCATCCGATACGTCGTCAGACGTTATCCGTTATAAAGACATGCATTTGAGCGAAACTGAGCGAAGAGTTACTGTTTTTGGAAACGAGGTAGCGCTTACCCACCTGGAATTTGAGATATTACTTCTATTCCTTAAAAACAAGGGGCGTGTGTTTACAAGGGACGATATTCTTAATCTGGTCTGGGGATATGACTTTGCGGGAGATGAAAAAGGCGTGAACTTCCATATCATGAATTTACGAAAAAAGCTTCGCGTCGATTATATCGAAACGGTTAGAGGGGTGGGATATAGAATTGCGAAAGAAAATTAAGAACAGTTTAAGTATAAAAGTGTTTTTATGGGTCTTTTCTGCCCTTACAATTTGCAGTATGCTGATTTATGGAATTGTCTTGACAGTCCTGCCAAGACAATATCAGGTAACATCCGACAAGCAATTGGATGCAAACACGGTAAAACTTGTTTTAAAACTGCAGGACATGCGTTATGAGGACGCGATTGACGAAATATCTAATTTTTGTATTCAAAACAATTCAGCCGCAATTCTTAGTGACAATAACAGCGTTATAAGATTCGGCAAAATAAACTCAGAGGAACAGCTGATTACAGCAACGTCAAGTATTGCAACAACAGTCACATTTTCGGACAGTGAAACAGAATATGCACTTGTGATATCTTCTCTATCACAAACGGCTGATATAATTGTGGACATTATGCTCCGCTTCTTACCTGTCGTATTTGCAATTATTCTTTCGCTGTCGTTTTTAAGCGCCTTTATATGCAGCAAGATTATTGTCAGTCCAATAGCTAAAATCAGTCAGATTTCCAAACGAATGACATCTCTTGATATGACTTGGAAATGTGATATTAAAAGTAATGATGAGATTGGCATACTTGCGTCAAGCCTTAATACAATGGCCGACAGATTGCAAGATACAATGGAAGAATTAACACATGCCAATTATCGGCTGACCGTAGATGTTAAAAAATTTAAAGCGTTGGAAGAACAACGCAGAAACTTTTTTGCAGCAGTATCTCACGAGTTGAAAACACCGCTTACCATCTTAAAGGGGCAAATAGAAAATATGATTTTGGGATATGGGGACTATCAAAATCACAAAAAATATCTTCCAGAAGCCCTCAAGGCTACTGAAAATATAGAGCATCTTGTCAACGAGATTATCACAATAGCAAAAATGGAAAACATAGACTTACAAGAGACCTTGCAGGACGTTTCGCTAAAACAGACGACGAACGACACCATACAGGCTGTTTTGCCTATTGCATATAATAAAGATATTACGATACATCAAAATATCAGTTCTGATATAATTTTGTCTGTCAATCCCAATCTATGGATGAAAGCCCTGTCTAATATTATTGGAAACGCTGTTCGGCACTCCCCCTGCAAAGAAGATGTTTTCATATTCCTGCAGGCATGTGAAAAAGGAAATGTTCTCATTATAAATAATACAGGCGCGTCTATTCCAGAGTCTGACCTTCCCCATATGTTCACGCCTTTTTATCGGGCAGACAAATCAAGGAATAAAGCTACCGGCGGAAGCGGTCTGGGACTATACGTTGTAAAAACAATACTTGACCTGCACGGTATGACCTATTGTATAAAGAACACGGAAAATGGCGTAACCTTTTTCCTCTATTTAGACTGACAATAGTTTGACATCACAAAAACGGCTGCCCTTTTATGCAATTAAATTAAAGCCTTACAAAAATCAAATGAAAAACAAATAAAAGGGTTGTACGATTCATTACAGACAGGAAGGAGATGAGGCAATTAGATGAATTTTACAAAAAGAGTTCTGCTATACATATCACGAAAAAAAGGAAAAACTGTAAGCCTGTTTTTAGTGGTATTCGTAGTTGCAGTTTTTCTGATTTCATGTTTTGGTATTCTGAATGCGTCAAATAGATTGGGTAAAGATATTCGGACATCTGTCGGAGCAGCATTCTATATAAGGGCAAACACCGAAGTGTCAATGAACGAAAACGGCGAAGCAGAGGTAAAGGAACACAATGTCCATATTTCCCAAAAAGAAATAGATGAGATTATGCAGACAGGCGATATCAAATATAATAATCCTATCAATTACGGTTTTGCAAAAAGCGATAGAATCCAATTCATCCCGGGTGATAAACATACTGAAGAAAACAATATGGGAAAAGTAACAGCGCTTCGGTTTTCCGCACTTGCCTCCAGTTTTGCAGACAAATCAGCCGTTTTGACAGAGGGCACACACATAACCGAAACCGATATCGGAAAAATTCTTATCAGTGAAAAGCTCGCGAACGACAACCACATATCGGTTGGCGATACGCTGACACTGACCCATGCAGGCTTAAGTGAAGCCGACGGAGCATACGTCGATGAGATACCCGTTAAGACCGCCTATACCGAGGTGGAGGTATCCGGATTGTATCAATTGAACAGAACGGACGCATCTGTGAAACCAACGGCATGCATTGCTGAAAATGAAATATATGCGAGCCTTGATGTTTTAAACGAGTTGCATGAAAGCGAAACAGGTATTTACACGGGAGAAGCAGACTTTTACATTACTGACCCTGCAAGACTTAACAGTATTATCGGCAATGTAAGAGCTATGCCATCCATTGATTGGACAACGCATTTTATCCGTACCAATGATTTGGGATATTCCAAGATATCCGACCAGTTATCGGCCCTGGGCGATTTGGTAAAAATATTGCTCGTCCTTGTATCGGCGGTCAGCGCAGCGTTTTTGATATTGCTATTAACAATGCGTATGCGCAGCCGGATGTATGAAGCGGGTATTTTACTTTCCGCAGGAATATCAAAAGGGCAGATTATGGCAGGTTTTATGTTGGAAGTACTGTCCGTTGCGATAGTCGCCCTGATTTTATCTTATGTTGTTTCTTTTGCCGTTAAAGATTATATAGGGCAAAATCTGTTTAGCAATTTACAGCCCAATCTGTTAAATGATGATACGCTGTCTGCTGTGAGAATGAAAGACGGTATTCAGATTAAAAACTATTTAAAACTGAGCCCCATAAAAACACTGCTTGTTTATTTATGCCAAGTTGTCGTAATAGCAGCTTCGACTTTCGTATCGTCTATTATAATTATGCGGCTCAAACCAAAAGAAATTTTAACAAAAATGAGATAGGAGGACTGTGAAATGGGTTTTATGAAAAGAGCAGGTTTATACTGCATAAGACAACGGTTTAAAACATTTATTTTATTTTTATTGCTGACGCTCATTGCAGCTTTCATGCTTACAGGAATCGCCATCCGCAATGCGGCAAAAGGTGCGGCAGCAGACGTCCAGACTGCAATCGGAGGAAAAATCCTGCTTGATGTTGATACGGACGGTCATATGGGCGATGGTCAGCCAAACCAATGGGGAGGAATGGACTATTCGTATAACGGAGATTATATTACCCAGGAGATTGTAGATGCAATCAAAACGGTTAATGGTGTTGTAGACTACAATGTCGAGGAGGCTGCGGGGTACTATGGGGCAGGGGTTAATTTTAAGTACTTACCTTCTTCTTTGGGATTAAGTTATACACCATACGGAGAATCATCAAGTTATACCGTAACTCTATCATCTGAAAAATGCAAGGCATTTCAAAGCGGCAAATACAAATTGGTAGAGGGCAGACATATTACGGCCAATGATAAATATACCTGTTTAATTTCAAAAGAACTTGCGGATTATAATAAACTATCTGTCGGCGCTAAAATTAAAATGTACTCTCTTGATGCGGACGGTATATCTGATAATTCGGACGGTATATCCGAGTTTGAAATCATAGGAATTTTTGACGGTACGGAAGGTTCATCCGGAAACGCAATGTTAGCTGACGAAATTCCTGCAAATTGCGGTTATGTCGATTACGGCGGAGTAGAGGATATTTTCAAAGATAACGACGGAGATGACGGCTACAGTCAATTGTCAATCTATGTAGAAGACCCTGTCAGCATTCAGAATGTTTATGACAAAATCTCCGCTTTGCCGGAATTAAAAGGAAAAACCTTAAAACTCACCATTGATACGGAAGAATATGATGTTGTATCTACTCCTTTAGATTCCCTGCAAACACTCATGAATACCATCCTTATCATTATATCCGCCGCCAGCATTGTTATTCTAACCCTGCTTTTGACAATCTGGATACGAGGACGAAAAAAAGAAATCGGCATTTTGCAATCCATCGGAAAAAACAGAGCTGCTATCATCTTGCAAATCTTTACAGAAACATTCATCGTAGCTGTTATTTCATTTGCGGCATCTATACCGTTTAGCAATATGATAGCACAAAAAACAGGCGCGTATTTATTATCCGGAATTGGAGCGGAAACAACAAGTCTCAATGTGCAGATTGACGCAGCTTATCTGCTTCCATTATACATAATTGGAATTTTAATAATTGCCGTATCGGTTATTGCTTCATCGTGGAGCGTTATTCACTCAAAACCAAAAGATATTCTTGTGAAAATGAGTTAGGAGGACACAAAAATGAGTATCATTAAAACATGTAATATTAAATATTCCTATGATAGGAAGAGAATTGTTCTTAACAATATATCTGTCGAATTTGATTTAGGAAAAATCTATGCTATTCTCGGGCCGTCCGGGTGCGGAAAAACAACTCTGCTTTCGCTGCTCGGGGGTTTGGATAGTCCTTCTGATGGACAGGTGCTGTTTCAAGGAGAAGATATCGAAAAAAAGGGGCTGGCATGGCATCGAAAAAACAATGTTGCTTTCATTTTTCAGAGCTATAATCTGATTGATTATATGACGCCTGCCGAGAATGTCGCCCTGACTTCCAAACTTCCGCCTTTGCCGGTTTTAGAACGTTTAGGTCTTACAAAAGAAGAAAGCCGGCGAAATATTCTGAAGCTCTCCGGCGGACAGCAGCAACGGGTAGCAATCGCCCGTGCAGTAGCTTCTGACGCCGGCGTTATACTTGCGGACGAGCCGACGGGAAATCTTGATGAAAGTACGGCGATTGAGATAACGAATATTTTAAAAGAATGCGCCCATAGCATGAACAAGTGCGTAATCGTAGTAACGCATTCGACCGAGTTAGCTAAAAACGCGGATGTTGTTTTGAAATTAATGAAAGGCGGGCTATATGCCTGGAAATAACACCCTATTATAATGTATTTTATAATGTATTTATAATATTTATTATAATACGCAGTTACATATAACCGGTAAAAATGACCTGCACCAGAATTTCACAACCGGTGCAGGTCATTTATATTGGTTTAACAAAGCTTTTAAACTATCCAAGTTTTCGAATGGATTCAAAGAAACTCATATCTTCCGGCGTAACTTTCATATTGGTTTTGACGGTTTCCCCGGCAGGAGATGTAACTGCAATTTCAATGACAGTTCCATCCTCCATTGTACCGCCAATCTTTTTAACAAATTTGGTAAGCCTTTGATGACGTTTTTTGAAATCTCCGAAATTCCCTTTTAATTTCATTAACTGCATCGGATTCATACAATAACCAATCCTTTCTTATTATTTCTTCCGACATTCATACTCCTGTAATTGGCGTCGATATACAGCAGCGCCCACATCAATTCTTACCTATATAGTTTACATTTTCCAGAAAAATTATACCGAAATAACGTCTATTTTACAATTCTCATAATCCAGTCCAACAGATTGTACTTGCTGAACAATACGGCGGCCACGAGCGACACTGTAGACATAATCTTAATTAGAATGTCAAGCGACGGTCCGACCGTATCCTTAAGGGGGTCCCCGACCGTATCACCGACGACGGCCGCGTCGTGTGCAGGCGAACCTTTACCCTGGCCTTCAACCTGCCCTGACTCGATGTACTTCTTTCCGTTATCCCATGCTCCTCCCGCATTACCGGTAAATATAGCAAGCATGATTGCAGAAAGAGTAGCCCCGATAAGAAGCCCTCCTACAAAATAGGGTCCAAACAAAAATCCCGATACAAGCGGAAACATAATAGCGAGAATCGCCGGAACTTTCATCTCTTTTATGGCTCCCTGCGACGATATCTCTATACAAGTCTTATAATCCGGCTTCGATGTTCCGTCCAGGATTCCCGGAATCTCCTTAAACTGTCTTCGAACCTCCTCAACCATCTTCCTTGCCGCATTAGCAACGGCCTCAATAAGCATGCCCGAAAAGAGATAAGGAAGCGCGCCTCCTATAAGCGCACCCGCTAAAATCTTCGGGTCGGTAAAGTTAAGATTCAAATCGGCGCCTACCGGCTGGAAAGCGTACAGGAAAGAAACCATAAGCGACAGCGCGGCAAGCGAAGCCGAGCCAATAGCAAATCCTTTTCCGATTGCCGCAGTCGTATTGCCGACCGAGTCAAGCTTATCCGTAATCTGCCTTACCTCCGGCTCAAGTTCCGACATCTCGGCAATGCCTCCCGCATTGTCCGAAATAGGCCCATATGTGTCAACCGAAACCGTTGCCGAGACAAACGACAACATTCCGACAGCCGCCATTGCAATTCCAAACATACCCGAAACGGCATATGATAAATATGTAGTAATTCCCAGAACAATCAGCGGCAGCATACACGACTTCATTCCAACTGCAAGTCCCTGCGTAATTGTAAGCGCAGGCCCTTCCTTCGACGCATGCGATATCATCTGCGTAGGCTTATAATCATAGCTCGTATAATACTCGGCAATCGCTCCTATTATAACGCCGCTAAGCACTCCTAGCGACGCCGCAATCCAAGGCGACAGAAAGCCCATATTAAAACTGACTGCCGAAAGGACTTCTTTTGTTTCGTCCGCAAACATAAAATATGTAGCGGCAAATCCTGCGATAATGGTAAGCAGCGCAGCGCTCCAGGTTGATATATTCAAATCCCTGTGCGGATTATCCGATTCTTTCTTTAACAAAACATACGCTATTCCGATGATAGATGCAATCAGACCTACCGATGCAAACACAAGCGGAAAATACATTAATTTCTGAAGCACGTCATAAGGAATTGCAGAATTTCCAGCTATTGACGCAAGGACAAGGCTAACCGCCAGTATCATTGCAGACGATATCGCGCCGACAAACGATTCGAGAAGGTCGGAACCAAGGCCGGCGACGTCACCCACATTGTCGCCGACATTATCGGCAATTGTGGCCGGGTTGCGCGGGTCGTCCTCAGGGATATGCGCCTCAGTCTTTCCGACAAGGTCAGCTCCCATATCCGCCGCCTTCGTATAGATTCCTCCGCCTACGCGGTTAAACATCGCAACAATCGAACATCCGAGCGCATAACACGAAAGACACTGTGTAAATACATGTTCGCCCGCTATAAGCGCTTCCTCAGACAAAAGTCCCAGGCCAAATCCGAATATTATGTACACAATAAACAATCCCAACAGCGCAAATCCGCCGACACACAGTCCCATAACCGAGCCGCCCTTTAGCGCAACCTTAAGCGTCTGTCCTATGTTCTTTGTAATTCTCGCCGTATTAGACACACGCACATTTGCGTATGTGGCAATCTTCATTCCTACCCATCCGGCCAGAGCGCTCATTGCAACCCCAATCACAAAGCATACCGACGGCTCCCAGCTGAAACCCTCGTACTCAACCGAAAATATCACTGCAAATACGACGGTTATCACAGCAACCACAACGGCAATTATCCTGTACTCATAATTGATAAATGCATTGGCTCCAACCCTGATTGCCGCGGCAATTTCCGACATTCTCTCGGTTCCCTCTTCCATCTTTTTAACCCCGATAAAGTTGAAAGCGGCATAACCGAGAGCCAGCAGTGATGCAACAATAACTAAAACAAGCAACACTTCCATAACTTAAAAACCCCTCTCTTTTGACTGTATTTTATAACGCTGTAATATGCGTTATTAATAAAATTATAACACAAAAAATAATACATGTCATTAACGTCTTAATCATCCGCAGGACAATCGCTTAAAAATATATTTGAGTCAATTAAAACGGTTTTTAAGCGATTGTCCGGAACCGCCCGATTAATCATTTTCAGTATTATCCGTTTTCGTTTCCTTATCCGCAACGCCCCGTTCATTATATTTTTTAAGCCTGTCCGACAACAAAACGTCCTGCCCGGCCGCTTCAGGTTTTTCTGTCACGTCTTCGCCCTGCATACTCTCTTCAACGTCCTTTTTGCTTTTATCCGCCTTTCCTCCCGAATATTCACCCTTAACAAGCGACATAACTGCTTTTACCGTAACAAACGCTCCCATACATGTAAATACTACAAGTCCGGCTACCAGCAGAACGAACGGCAGACCGTCTCCGTCCATATATCCTTTCACCATCATAAATGTCATATATAAAAGATAAAGCGCCGCTATCACCCTTAAAATCAGCGAAAATTTGGTCGTACCCTCATATGACTTTTCGGTTTTTTCTTGCTTTTCGTTCATTTTTCCATCCTCTATTCTACAGTCTTTCTATAATAATGCCTATAATCTATTGCTATAGTATGGTAATCATTTCAAATCGCCCTCTGCATAAAAACCGGACGCAATTAAGATCGCACGATAATTGTTGCTATCAGCAAATACCGGCTCACAAATATATGCCGGCACTATCCGTGCCCCATTATGATATGATTCCGTATCATTGACGTCAGGCGTGTTCCCCCGCAGTACCGCGTCGGCCGTCTCGACGGCCTTTTTTGCAAGCGTACGCGTATCGTTAAATATTGACATTGTCTGCTTTCCATCCAATATATTCTTCACATTCGGCAAATCACAGCCCTGTCCCGTTATCACGGGAGCATCCCCCCTGTAAGACGACTCAATCGCATTCGTAACTCCAAGAGCCGTCGAATCGTTTGAGGCAAGTACTGCGTCAAGTGATTTTCCATCCGAATAAAAGGCGGATAGAATAGTTTCAAACCGGGCCTGCGCTTTGTCAGTCGACCATCCTTCCGTGGCCGCTTCGTCAAGTTCAGTTTGTCCGGATGGACATATGAGGGTTCCGGCGTCCATATATTTCGCAAGTACATCCTTTGCGCCGCCAAACAACATGCTTACATTGCCGTCACCCAAATCGCCCGTCACAAACTCGATATTGTATGTCTTGTCCCCGGCATTATCAAGGTCAAGAATATCCCTTATATATTCACCCTGCTTTCGTCCTGCCAGATAATCATCAAACGATACATAATATGAGACCGCCTCCGAATTCATAATCAGCCCGTCATATGAAATGACAGGAATGGCTTCTTTCTCAGCCCGTTCCATTACGGACATCATTGCATTACCATCTACAGGCGCAATCATTAAAAGTTTACATCCGTTGTTAATCATATCTTCAATCTGGGATATCTGTTCACCGGCGCCATTAGATGCGTATTGTAAATCAACCTCGTATCCCGCCTCTTTTAGCCCGGATTGTATATTGTCCCCGTCCTGCTTCCATCTCTGCACGTCTTTTGACGGCAAAGCAACGCCTACCAATGCCCCGGAACCACTACTATTACTTTCAATATCCGGCCGGCTCACGCCATCACCGCCTGAATCATTATGTGCATCCACCTCATTTCCATTATCTTCTACCTTTTCCGGTGAAGGGGCCGTATTCACTTTATGACCTGCGCATCCCGAAAATAATACTACCGCCAGCAACATATTAATAGCCGCCAGATAATATACTATAAAATACTTTTTATTTTTATATAATGCATTTTTACTTTTCAAAAATCAAATCCTCCTTAACTTTGTTCCTGATATATTGTTAAAAAATTTTCCTGTCTCATATTATAACACAGGTTTACATGTTTTTACGAAAATCTGCGCGTCATATTTTATACACCCCGCCAGCAGCGCCGCCACTTCTTTTGCGGATGCATACCGAGCCGGCATTTTTCTCTCCATACACCTTTTCGCAATACCTCTCACCGTCCTGTCCCTGACATTACATTTTTTTATGATATACTGTGTAAGCGCGCCTATCTGGTAAATGTCGGTGCGGACCGTTAACGCGCGGCCGGCCGTCTTCTGCTCTGGAGCCGCATACTTTTTTGTACCATAAATCCCAATACTTCCTCTATTATTAACATCTTTTAAATCAGCCGCCGCGCCAAAATCAATAAGATACGTACCTTTACTGCCCGCAATTATATTGGAAGGCTTGTAATCCAGATATAATATACCCTTTTCCCGGTGAAGATAATCCGCGGTCATACATACGTCTATCATTACCCGAAGCGGCTCTATATAACCATCCGCTTTTTCAGCCGTCCTTACATTCTCAACCACTTCTCCAAGCGTACCGCCGTCTATATATTCAAGCGGCATAACTAACGCTCCTTCATATTCAAACAAATCAAACACTCCGGGCACTCCTGTACAGTTTAACGACTTCATCATATGATATTCTTTTGCAAGCGGTATACGAAAGCTTCTGCTGCATTTGAGCGCCACATTACTATTCTGAACCGTATCGTATGCCAGATATATATTTGACATACCCCCATCGCCAATCTTCCTTTTAATTATATACCGGTCATGAATGATTTTGCCGGACCCAAACAATCGAACACAATCTTTTTCCATACATTATACGTCCCCAACACACGTTATCAGCGTAAGCGTACTGTGAACCTGTCTGTTACCTTTTAGCCCAAGCACACAGCGTATATCATCTAAAATCTCCGCATTACTTTTATATGCAGCGCCCATCGAACGTCTCTTTATATTCATTGATACAAGACTACATATGTAACTTGATACGTCACTGTCAAATATATCGCTGCCATACATTAGAACCGTATCATTTTTTCGCAGCCTGACTGTACAATGATATATCCTTTCACAATATCCTTTGTTATAGATACAACCTAAACGAAACCCATGTACCATCTTTCCGTCCCTCACAATCCCAATTACCCTGTCTCCGGTTGTAACATGGCACATTTTGGCGCCGCACATATATATAGCGCCAAACGACGTCATGTTGCGTACGCCGCCCATAATACCGGCAGTTATAGATTCCGCAGCTGAAAAGTTCCTTTCGGATGCGGCCGTCTGCCTGATGATATCTGCGGCAATATGCCCGGGCAAATGATTCTTCCCAAAACCGAATGTGACGTCAACCAAAGCCAGCCTCTGCAACATACCGGCAGAATCCGTACGGACAGCCGCACACACATTCTGTCCTGCGTCCGGCGGCTCTATATCAGCAATGTAACACAAATTCTTCGTCCGCAAATAATATCACATCCCCGTCGTTAACCTCATACTCCCGTCTGCTCACGAGCGCGCTTCCGTTAATATAAGTGTTATTAAGTGAATCCTCGTCCGTAAGATACATTTTACCGTCCTTTATCATAAACTCCGCGTGTGCCCTGCTTACAGCGGCATTGTCAGCGATTATGTAGTCGGCATATCTTCCGTCTTTTCCAATCCTGAAAACCCGCTTACCGATAAATACCCGCTCATTGTTCGAGCTCCTTATAAGATATGGCGTATGCGGGTCTATACCGCCTGCAAGCACTACCGTATCTCCGTCGAAGACGCCATCCTGCACGCCATTACAAGCAGACTCTGCGACAACCCCTTCTTCCATTATAAAACTGTTTTCTTCCTCTTCCGCTTTCTCTTTGACGCCCACCTTTGCAAAAAGCTTTCTTACAAATCTGCGAATACCGGATTCCTCCCTGCAGGCGTCAGCCGTATTATCCTCTTGTATATTGTGTATTGCTTCCATATCTGAATAATACATATTCCTACAGTTCTCCGTAACTCCATACTGTACCGGCTCCTCTGCAGCCTCCTGGCAGTTTCCATAACTATTCTCTGCGGCTGAAAGCTCCTCTGACACAACTTTTTCAAGTTTTAATACAACGTCCTTAAAGTCTGTAAGCGAATAGTCCCTGGCGTCATTAATGCTGTTAAGAAGTTTAGCAATATGCCGGTCGCCGTCGCCGACAGCAAACCTAGCGCTGAATATTATCTCCCTGAACAGATGAAAAAGCTTTTCCTCAAACCTTTCCTGTCCATGATCGCCAAATAAAAGATAATAAATCATCTTAACCTCACTTTTTTCCCTGTCGTAAAATATCTGCCCTATATCCGTGACAAGCATTGAATTGTCAAGAAGGTATTCGTCGATAGCCTGAACGGCCAAAATAATCTGTGAAAATACTGATAAGAGCTGTCTCATTGATAAACGGAATCCTAAATAATCTTTCAACGTGTCAAGTCCCGACACATCATACTGAACGGCGTCCATACCGTTCCTCTCCGCCCGCACCGGCAGCAGTAAACCGGGCGGGCCGTTCTCCCTTAGCATCTCGTAAGAAAAAATATCAAACCTGTCCTGCCCATCGATGCAGTAAGTAATCTTCCTGCAATGACCATCATCATCAAAAAAATATTGCAATAAAAAACCTCCTTTTCTAAGATGTAATACGTATATTACCACTTGTATTACATCTTGTCAAGGAGAAACTATATTATTTATATATTTTTTTATATATTGTATTCGCTTTACACAGAAATGAACATTTATTCAAACTGAAACCATTTCAGGTCAAAATTACTGCCCGGAAGAAAAATCAGCAATACCTCGCACTCCCCCGAGACTCCGTCTATATCAAACACACGCTCGGTATATTCGTCACACCGCTCAAACTCAACGATTCTGCTAATCGTCAAGCCGTCCTTTATAAACCTGACATGGATAGTGTTTTTCTCAAGTCCCGTCCTGCCGCATATCCGTATAGTTCCTGCGCCGGTGTCTCCAAAATCCATATTGTCATATGTGAACGTAACGTTGTTCCCGATTCCGGTTACAGCCTCCCCCTGCATTTTATACGCGTCCCCGTATATGCCCGCACTGTCGCGCGCATATAACTTCTCATAAGCCTTGTTCATCCTCTCAAAATAAAATCCTTTTATATGTGCTTTTCTCGTGAATACGAATCCTATGCCCGTATAGCCTGTAAGCCGCTTCGCCAGCCGGAAGGTCTCTTCCTGGTATGTATTCCACACAGACGGCTTATCGTATACGGCGTCAGCCAGTTTTTCGGCTCCTTCCGTGTAAGGCCTGCCCTCCCATATCTCAAACGCAAGCTTCTCATTCTCAAGCTCAAATATTGGAATATGTATGATATCCGAACCGAAACCGCCAAAATCTATATTGTCATAATACAGTATGCTCTCATGGTCCCTTGGCGTCGCGACGCCCCTCTCATTGCCGTTTGTTACGTCCCCTTCGCTGTACGAATACATACTTCCCGATATCATTTCATACGCATCAAATGAGGCCTTTCCCATTCCGCGCACCTCTATCTCAATCTCGGAAATAATCTCCGCATGGTCCCTTTTGTTGGCGGCCTCGCAGCGCAGCCTGAATCTTCCGTCGCCGCACGCCTGAAGCCTGACCCTGCTGCCGTCTGCCTCCATCCGCGCAAGATTTGTCGTCACACCGTTATCCGTGGTAAGCCTCCAGCTTATGTCGGAATACGTTGCGTTGTCGGGATATATCTGCGCATACGCTTCACATTCCGGGTTTTCTGCCGTAAGAATATGAACATCGGACTTAATTTCCAGTTTGCGAATCGGAATTTCATCCATATCTTCCATCCATGTTCCGGTGTACTGTGCAAGGTTTCTTTCATTTGCGGACAGCCCCTCGTATTCTTCTGCTTTCGCCCTCTCGCTTACAATCGTAAGGGCAGCGCTTTTAAGACCCTTTGATGAAATATCTACACGAATTTCACCGGGCTTTGTTGTCGCCGCAATAATTGCAAGAAGCTTTCCTGAAAATAGACATTTGCTAAGTCCCTTATATGAATCCCAGTCAGTGCTGTCGCCGTTATCAAGGCCGACCAGCCGCCCTGCGCCCGAAACGTCGACAAATATTCTGTTATTGGCGTTACATACCGGATAACCTTCACTGTCAACGGCCCCTATCTCAACAAACACAAGCTCCCTTCCGTCGGCGCGCAGAACATCCCTGTCCGCATGTGCAGTGATTCTTACCGCATCCCCGAACGACGTAGTCTCATCCTCTGCGATAACACTGCCGTTTTCATCATACGCAAGCGCATGCACTCTTCCTTTTTTGTATGGCACTTTCCATCTCGCAATCAGCTTCTTTCCGTGTTCATGGTCAATCTTCTGTATACCATAAGACGCATCATTCAGGAAAAGCTCAACGGACGGCGCATTGGAACACACGCACACGTCAATCATCTGCCCGTCATTGAAATCCCAGTACGGATATATATGTACCATCGGTGATTTCCGGACATCCGTCCACGCCGACTGATACGCATAATAAGAGTCTTTCGCAAATCCCGCCGTGTCTACCTGCCCAAAGTAAGCGTTTTTCGTGTGGTACGGCGTAGGCTCGCCAATGTAGTCAAATCCGCTCCATACAAACATTCCTGCCGAAAACCATGCGTCCCTGTCATCCGTTATACAGGCCTCCATACTCTTTGCCCCCCAGCTCGTCGTACTGTTGCCAAGCGAGGAACACTGCATGTCGTCGTCATATAGAATCGGAACATTTTCAGGAAAATGATATATTCCCCTGCTCTGTACAACCGACGCGGTTTCGCTTCCATATATAACCCAGTCGGGGTGCTCCCTGTGGTGGTCATTATAATATGACTCGGCGTAATTATAACCTGCAAGTTTTACTATATCGGCGCACTTTGCCGCATTGTCCCATGGCATATAGTTGGAACCGATTGTAACCGGCGCATTATGCCTGTAGTCATACTTATGTACGAGCGACATAAGCTTCCTTGTAATATCCTGCCCATGTTCGTCCTTATGCGTGTCATATATCTCGTTTCCGATGCTCCACATAATCATGCACGGAGCATTACGGTCTCTTCTGACCCAGCTTCGCACGTCCCTTTCGTGCCATTCTATAAAGAACCTGGCATAGTCATATTCCGTTTTACTACACTCCCACATATCAAACGATTCATTGCATATAAGTATACCCATATCACAGGCCGCCTCGATAAGCTCCGGCGCCGCCATATTATGGGCCGTCCTTATGGCGTTGACGCCCATCTCCTTAAGAATCCGTATCTGCCTTCTTATTGCGCATGCATTGACTGCGGCGCCAAGCGCGCCAAGGTCGTGATGATTACATACGCCGTTTATCTTAAGTTTTCTCCCATTCAGGACAAACCCCTCATCCGGAGAAAATACGGCCGACTTATATCCATATTTAACTTTCTCGGCATCTAGAACCGTGCCATTGCGGCAGAGCGATACCGTAACCATATATTGATATGGGTTATCCACGTCCCATAAAACAGGATTGCTGACAGTAATGTTTTGTTTTGCCGTCACATACGCAATTCTGTTATCAAACACCGCTTCATTCTTTTTCACATAATTCTTACCATAATCCCGCGCACAAAGAAACTTCTCATTTTTTATTTTTGAATCTAATATATCAGATCTGTTAATTACACTTGTAGAACAGTTCAGAATCTTGCCTGCGGCATCAGAAATCTCATACCGTATACTGTAATCATCTTGTTCTACAATGTTAGAAAAATCTATCTCGGTATCAATATATGTAGTCCACACTCCGCCCTGACCAGCCTCGGAAGATACATATACTCCATCCGCGGCGATACATACATCCTTCCTTGTTATTAACCAGACATTGCGGTATATGCCCGCTCCCGAGTACCATCTTGAATTCGGGGACCTGTAGTCACAGGACACTTCCAGCAGATTCACACCGTCTTTAAGCATGTCGGTTATTTCAAATTCAAACGTAGAGTAACCGTATTTCCACTCAGCGGCGGGTATGCCGTTCACACAAACGACCGTGTCCATATATACGCCGTCAAAGCGTATAAAAACCCTCTCTTTGTCTACTGCTGTATAATGAAATTCTTTCCTGTAGCATCCTTTCGCGCTCTCATACAGATTCATGGAATCATATATGAGCCAGTCATGCGGAACATCGACGCTTTTCCAGTTTCCGCCCGGTTTTCCCGGAACTTCCTTCCGAAAGAACCATCCGTCGTTAAAAAGCTTCCTGACAGCCATTGTTCCTTCCTTCCTATTCTTCAAATTTCACGGAATATACGTTTCATATTGAACATTTTATTTATAAGTTTTATTTATAAGTTTCATTTATAAAATCAACCTCTGAAAATACGGTTTCTCTTCTCAGATTGCCACGCCGTTTTTCTCAAGCAGCTTTCGCGCCGACTCAACCGAATCAATTCCGGTAAGATTCTTTACGGGTGCAAATTCCTTTTCCCGGTCAACCTCATACGACAGACAGTCGCGCATAAGATGTATGAGGTCGAGCACAAGCAACTCAAACTTATACCCATTCGGTTCGGAAGGCTTAACCATATTACCGTTTTCATCTATATGTGGAATCTTCTTCTCGACAACATGAACCGGCAGCTTATCTTCCATTACCCTAAGCATCTCGTTCACGTTGAACAGATAGTTGAGTATAACGCCGTAATTATAGAGCCTGTTTCCGTTCTCGTCCTTAGAGTGCATCATCTCGTCCGTCATCTCATAATATTCAACGATGGAAGGTTTGCCATCCTCCTTGACAAGCAGGCCGATTTTCTCGTCAGGCGCCGCCTTGCTTACGACCTTAGCGCCGCACACACAGCCGGAATCTATTGTCGCCCCAACAAAACACGGGTCGGCAATTCTCTGCAGCACGTTATCGACGGCAAATACGTTCAGCCACTCGACGCCGTACTTTCTGAACTCCCCAAGCAGGCCCGCATTAACAAACGACGTAAACCATCCGCCATTTCCGTTCGGCGACATCGCAGGCTTTTTCTCACTCTCCAAATATATTTTTCCGTTGTAATCCGCAGCCGGAGCCATGTCCTGCATGAAGAAATAGACATACTCGCTGTTGTAACCGAAATATCCGTGCTCTTTGAAAAATTTTACGGTGTGCTCGTGATTAATATTACTTGTCATTACGGCAATCGGCACCCATGATTTTGATTCCTTAACAACGTCCATAAGGTTATTGATAAGGCACTCAAATATATAAAGCTCCCTGTTCACACCGATATTATATGTTCCCTTTGGCCTGTCAAATCCAAGCCTTGTTCCCTGTCCTCCGGCAAGAAGTATTGCTCCAACCCTGCCCTTTCTAACCGCGTCAAGACCAACGGCGTTATATCTGTCTTTCTTAGCGCTGATTTCATCCATTCCGAGGGCGCTAAGCGGCTCGATTACACCTCTCACCTGCTTCATCTCAGGACTGCTTAACATATCCAAAACAGAAAAATCAATCTTTTCTATATTACAAAGAAGCTCCTCCTTATCCGAATCCGACAGCCCGTCGTAATATTTGAGAAGCTGTTCCTGTCCCCTCTTTTCCAACATTGCCTTTACATCCTCATATAACATTGTCCCGTCTCCTTCCCATAATATGAATAATAATATCCAACAACTTCTACTCAAACATCCTTAATCACTGTTCCCTCATGATTATACACGGCGTCCATATAATCAAATATATTGTGAAGCTTTCGCTCAAATACCATGCCTCCGCCTGTATTTTTTACATTGTGCGAATCGGTTCCCCCCGTCTCAGGCAGACCGTTCTCTCTGGCATACTGAAGCGCATTGGCGTTAAAACGCGGATTCATACGCTCGTTGGCGGTATTGAACACTTCCACGCCGTCAACAAAATCGGGAAACAGCCTTATTTCTTTAATATAAGACGCCTCCCGGAACGGATGGGCGTGAATCACCATGCCTCCATCGGCCTTTATCCTATTATAATGCTCTTTCACATCCCATGAAAGGACGTCGTCATGTTTGAGCAGCCATTCCTTATCCAGGCCGTACACAAGAAATTCGGTCGCATTGAAGTTAACTTCCCATCCAAAAAATACGGCAAGGCCAATCGCATCCCCTTTTTTCTTCGCATTCTCATAGCCCCTGCAGAACATCTCAATCCTTTCCTCCCAGGGTAAGTCTCTCGGAACGGCGCTGTTTCCATTAAAGAAATGGTCTGTTATTATGATACCGGTATACCCCGCGTCATAGTACGCCTGCGCCTGCTCGGCTCCGCTTGAAACACCGCACGCGCTCCCCTCCGAGGTATGCATATGCGTCTCGTATTTGTATTCCAAAATAAACATCTCCAATCAAATTTACGGCAAACGCCTTATTTTTATACGCACAGTCACCGAAATTTGCTGCGGATACCGCAAAAGCCGCAGCCGCAAAGCGGCAAAATCCTATATGCGGCTGTGCGCGTCACATGATACCGATAAGTCAGTTTTTCAATCGCTGTTTTCAACTGCCGGTATCATTTGCCGCCCTCAGTATATCATATTCGCACAGCCTGACCCCGGCGTCTATATAAACCTTCATTCCCGGATGCGGGCAGCTCTCTATTTCGTATCCCTCGCCGTCAAACATACTCTTTACGACTGCGTGAATGATATCTCCCGACGGTTTCATTATTTCGATGGCATCACCAACGGAAAACTTATTTTTTTGGGTAAATCCATACATACCCCGTTCATTTTCATCCTCAATGATTCCAAGATAAATATAATTCTTCACATAAGTATTATTATCATATATCTGCGTATCATGCGTAGGTTTGTTATAAAAAAATCCGGTCGTGAACTGCCTATAGGTTCCCTTCTCAATCTCAGACATGTAATACGGTATTTTTTCATAATATGTTTCAGGATTATCAAAATAATCGTCAATCGCCTGTCTGTATATTCTGGCCACATTCGCTACGTACAATGCAGTTTTCATTCTTCCCTCAACTTTATAGCTGTCTATTCCCGCATCGACCAAATCAGGAATATGCCCTATCATGCACAAATCTTTTGAATTAAATATATACGTTCCCCTCTCATTTTCAAAAACCGGAAGATACTCGCCCGGTCTCTGCTCCTCCATTACATAATACTTCCATCTGCACGGATGCGTACATGCGCCGAGATTAGCGTCGCGCCCCGTAAAATAATTGCTTAAAAGGCACCTTCCGGAATAGGATATGCACATTGCGCCGTGTACGAATGTCTCTATCTCAAGGTCGTCCGGTATATGTTCCCGTATCTCTTTTATCTCTTGAATCGAAAGCTCCCTTGCCGTCACAACTCTCTTTGCTCCAAGCTTATGCCAGAACAGAAACGTGCCGTAATTGACATTATTGCTCTGCGTGCTTATATGGATTTCAATCGCAGGGCATACCTCTTTTGCAATCGCAAACACGCCCGGGTCGCATATAATAAGCGCGTCAGGTAAGACTTCCTTCAATTCGGTAAAATACGCGCGCACGCCCGCAAGGTCGTTATTATGCGCGGTTATGTTTGCCGTTACATATACCTTTTTTCCGTATTTGTGCGCAAACTCCACACCCTGCTTCATCTGTCCGACAGAAAAATTCTTTGCCTTTGCCCGGAGTCCGTACATATCCCCTCCGATATATACCGCATCCGCCCCATACAAAACGGCAACTTTCAGCACTTCAAGGCTGCCGGCCGGAATCAGCAGTTCCGGTTTCTTTTTTTCAGTTTGTGTAGTCATGCCTCAATCCAACCTTTCACATTTTGTAGTTACGGCAACGCCGTCGCCGACCGGAAGAATTATCGTGTTCCATTTTACGCCGTCTGTTATTTCTTTTAAGAACATCCTCATTCTTGAATGAATCGTCCTGTCACGTCTGTTTACCGCGTATCTAGACGCAAGGAGTTCCCCTTCCTGCAGCACGTTGTCAGTCACAAGAACCGCCCCTCTGTCCATAAGCTTTTCTATATAAGATAAATATTCCATGTACTGTGCTTTGGCGGCGTCAAGAAATATCAAGTCATATAATGCATTTTGCCTTACAAGGTCTGCCAGCGCTTCGGATGCCTCGCCCTCGATAAGGTTAATTCTGTTTCCCGTATCATATTTTTCAAAATTAAGGCTCGCATCGTTTATTCTTGCGGGAACCTTTTCAATCGTGTCGATTCTTACGTCTTTCCCGCACTCGGCCATATATAGAGCCGAGTAACCGATGGCGGCGCCTATCTCAAGTATTCTGCCCACATGTTCCTTCATTATAAAAAACCGAAGTATCTGTGCCGTCTGTTTTCTCATAACAGGCGCATGGATATCCGCAGCATACGATGCAATATCCCTCAGATAGTTCGGTTCATCTCCGTAAAGCATATTCAAAAAGACATCCATTCGTTCATCCATGACGCTTCCGTCGTATCTATATCTCATTTCGTCTTGTCCCCGCTTACGCCCTCCGAATAATCAGTAATTTTATCAAGTATCTCGCCGTAGGTCATACTCGTGTTCAGTTCATAGGTACCGGGCATGATTCCGGCCCCCATTGTATCAAGCTTGACACGGATATAGAAGGAATATTTGTTCACTACCAGCTTTCCATATTCCATTCTTGAGGCCACCGACATTGTTGACTCGCCTTCGTTTATCGTGAATTCAACGTCCGTTCCGGGAGCTTCCTGTACGGACACCTCCCCAAAAATCTGGTACATAAATCCGAACGTCACTTTGCACATCTTCGATATTGCAATAATGACGAGCATATAAAATATTACGCTAAGCAATATACCCATCAACGCCTTGATAATACCTAGCACCGTCTTTGCCTGGCTCGTATTCTCCGCCAACAACGTCACCTCCATCCGTATCCCGCTATCATTTATATCGAAAGCAATTATCCGATTTCATAAAAAACACGATTCGAATACGCCGGCGCTTTCGCCATAGTAAAATATCAGCGCCCGTATTCTTTACATTCAGATATTCTTAATATTCCAGTGTTTTTAACATTCCATAATTATAGGCAGAATCATCGGATTGCGCTTTGTCCGCTTCCTGATAAAGTCACCGAGCGAATCCCGTATCTCAATTTTGATTTTGCCCCAGTCGGTCACATTTCTCTTCATACAGCGCTCAAGGGCGTTTTCAACAACCTCTAACGCTTCTTCCATAAGGTTTTCGGACTCGCGCACATATACAAATCCCCTTGATACGATATCCGGTCCTGCAAGTACCTGATTGCTGCCCTTTTCAAGCGTAAGAACTATAATAATCAGTCCGTTCTCCGAGAGAAGCTGCCTGTCTCTTAGAACTATGTTCCCCACATCGCCTACGCCAAGTCCGTCCACAAGAATACCGCGGGCCGCAACATGGTCCGTAATAGCGGCTTTCGAATAACTTAGCTCAAGTACGTTGCCGGACTGCAGGATAAATATATCTTCCTTCGGTATTCCCATACTTTTTGCAAGGTCCGCATGCGTTTTCAGATGCTTGTACTCTCCGTGCACGGGAAGAACATACTTCGGCTTTGTCAGGGCATATATAAGCTTTATCTCCTCCTGGCATGCATGTCCCGACACATGCGTATCCTGAACAATGACATGCGCCCCGAGATGCATAAGCTCATTTACAACCTTTGATACTGATTTCTCATTACCGGGAATCGGCGTCGAGCTGAATATTACGGTATCGCCGGGCTTGATAGATATCTTTTTGTGAATCGACGCGGCCATCCTCGGCAGCGCCGCCATCGCCTCTCCCTGGCTTCCGGTCGTAATAAGCACTATCTGGTCGTCCGTATAGTTCTTCATGTGCTCTATATCTATCATAATTCCGTCGGGAATGTTAATATATCCAAGTTCCGAGGCTGTCGCAATGATATTGATCATCGAACGCCCCTCAATCACTACTTTTCTTTTATATTTCTGCGCGGAATTAATGATCTGCTGCACCCTGTCCACATTTGACGCAAACGTCGCAACAATGATTCTGCTGTCTCTGTGGTCGTCAAATATATTGTCAAACGTGCGTCCAACCGTCCTCTCAGACATCGTATATCCCGGCTTCATAACATTCGTGCTGTCGCACATAAGCGCGAGCACACCCTTTTTTCCAATCTCAGCTATGCGCTGCAAATCAATCATCTCACCATAAACAGGGGTATAGTCGACCTTAAAGTCTCCGGTGTGGAAAATCACTCCCGCCGGAGTCGTAATTGCAAGCATTGCGGAATCGGCGATACTGTGATTCGTCCTGACAAACTCAATTCTGAAATCCCCAAGGTTTATAGACTGACCGTAGGATACGACTTTCCTGCGCACCGATTTCATAAGCCCATGCTCTCTGAACTTATTTTCTATTATACCCATAGTGAGCTTTGTGGCATATACGGGAGCGTTCACCTGTTTTAATACGTACGGCAGCGCGCCGATATGGTCCTCATGTCCGTGCGTTATTACAAATCCTTTCAGCTTATGGGCATTGTCCTCAAGATAACTCACATCAGGAATTACAAGGTCAATGCCAAGCATTTCATCATCAGGGAACGACAGACCGCAGTCCACAACAACGATAGAGGACTCGGTTTCAAAAGCAGTAATGTTCATGCCAATCTGCTCGAGTCCCCCTAACGGAATGACTTTTACCGTCTTTTCCGGGTCATATTTAATTTTCAAAAAAAGCACCTCCAAAATATGCGCCGGGCAATCTCTTCTCCCTGTATCAGCCGGCATAACAGATTCTTTCCGCAATCTTTTAATAATTGAATTCTATAAGAACCTATCGTCATGCCACCCTTATAATACAGCGAAACTAAGTATGTCCGGCTTATTTAATTTACATTTCAATCTCACAGTCTTCAAGAAGCTCCTCAAAAACCTCTATGACAGCTTCAAGCTCTGTCTCATCTTCTATTGTCTCATAGTATACCTCTTCATCATCGGTCCGAACCTGCCTGAATATCCACGCATCAAGCTCCTCGTCGTCAACATCCTCCGTTGCAAGCAGATAACTGTTCCCATTTATCTGCGTTTGTTCTATGACATGGAACACGGATTCTTCGCCGTCTTCATTGTATACCGTAATCTCATCCAGCATTCATTTTCCTCCATTATAAAAGTAACCGTTTTACAAAATATCCTGTCCCGTTCACCTGCAGCTGTCAAGATATCCCTGCAGTATAAACACAGCCGCAATTTTATCAATCACCTTTTTCTGTTCTTCTCTGCCCCTTATGTTGCTTTCGTTCAAAACCCGCTTCGCCGATACCGTAGTAAGCCTCTCATCCCAAAGAACAACCTCCAGTCCCGTACGTCTCTCAAGGGTCTCCTTGAACTGCGTAACACGTTCAGCCTGTTCTCCAATAGAGTTGTCCATATTTTTAGGAAATCCGAGAACAATTTTATTCACTTCATACTCCTTACATATAGTTTCAATTCTTGCGAGCGTCCTCCTAAGCTGATTTTCTTTTTTTCTTTCTATCGTTTCAAGCCCCTGGGCCGTTATCATAAGGCCGTCGCTAACTGCGACGCCGACAGTCCTTGAGCCATAGTCCAGACCAAGTATTCTCATACATATATCCATTCCGCATTTATGCAAGATTATTTTTAATATAATCTTCCAGCAGCACTTCGATTATCTCGTCGCGCTCTACCCTCATAATCAGGCTCCTCGCACCGTTATGGCTTGTTATATACGTGGGGTCGCCCGACATTATATATCCGACAATCTGATTCACGGGGTTGTAACCCTTTTCCTTTAGTGAGGCATATACAGCAGCTATAACATCAGAAACAAGATATTCCTGCTCCTTTTGCACTTTAAAAAACTGTGTGTTATGTATTTCCTGCATATCTTTCTCATCCTTTTCCATATTATTTCCTGTTCCGATTTTTCTATATCACCAATACATTATATTTTATATCCAGATTTTAATCAAGCTGTTTTATGAAAATGAAAAAGATTTTATGCCGACTCATAATGCTTCGCCTGCGTCTTAAACATATTGGCGTATATTCCGTCTTCCATTTCAAGCAGTTCGTCGTGGGTTCCGTACTCTTTAACCGTGTTGTCTGCAAAGACCGCTATATGGTCGCAGAACCGGCAGCTTGACAGCCTGTGCGATATGTATATTGCGGTCCTGCCATCCATCAGGCTGTTAAAACGGCTGTATATATCGTGCTCCGCCAGCGGGTCAAGGGCCGCCGTAGGCTCGTCCAGTATGACAATCGGGGCATTTCTGTAAAGCGCCCTGCTGATTGCCGTTTTCTGCTGTTGTCCTCCCGACAGCTCTACGCCGCCCTCATCGAAGCTCTTATATATTATCGTATCGAGCCCTTTCTCAAGCTCCACCGCGTCGTCGTAAAATCCCGACTGCCTGAGAACGCGCTCAACTTCCTCATCCTCCGATTGTTCACCAAAAGTAATATTCTCCCGCAGACTGAACGCAAAAAGCTGAAAATCCTGAAATACCACGGCAAACAGTTTTCGGTATTCCTCGTCGGAATAATCCATAATATTAATCCCATCTATGCATATCTCACCGTCAGTCACGTCGTACAGACGGCACAAAAGCTTAATAAACGTAGTCTTTCCTGCGCCGTTAAGGCCCACGACGGACAGATGCTCGCCTGCCTTTATTTTTATGTTCACATGCTTAAGCGCATACTCCCCGCATCGCGGATACCGGAAGCTCACATCCTTAAACTCTATAACGTGCTCCCCGCTTTTTACAGGTTTGTCGCCAGTCTCCATGGCCGCCGGATATTCCAGAAACAAAAGAAACTGGTACGCGTAGTTGCATCGTTTCCTTATATCCATCCCAAATGAAATAATTCTGTGTATACTCCAGTACATCTCTGAGGAGGAGGATATACACATCGTGAAATCGCCCACTGATATTATTTTTTTTACTGCAAGATAACCGATATAAAAGTAACTGATGGCGTCCCTGAGGGAATTAGCAAAATTGATTTTGAGCCAGTTCCTTCCGGTTTTAACGGCCTCATTTCTCCATCCTTCCACCATTTCATTCGTTAACTCCTGCGCTTTCCGGTGCATCATACCGCTGCTGTCATATAACCTTATATCCTTTCCATACTTGAAATTGACTATCCTGAACAATATATAACCAAATACACGGTTTGATTTTGCAAGTTTTAAAAAATTTTCCTCCTGAATTTTGTTGTTCTTCGCATTGTAAAATGACATTACAATAAGCGCTGCAAGCTGGAGTGGAATTAAGAGCGGACATTTAATGAATATGATTACGGAAACGCTCATAAGCACCGCCGCATTTAATATCATCTGATACAGCGAATCGAGAATTCCGACAACCCCTCCGCTGTACCAGCTTATTCCCTCCTTAGCCTTGTTAAGTCTGTCAAGCGCGTCCGGATTCTCCGTATGCTCGTAATCCATACCCATAGCCTGTCCTGCAATCGTCACTTCAAAATAACCGTTAAACCATTCATTCAACGAAACCTTAATTCTTCGCATACAGCTGCTAAGAACCGACGCGCCAAATTCAATTACAATGATAAGCGCCGTATACAGGACAATCTTATTCATATGCGCAGATACGGGAGTGCCATTCATAACAAGCATAAGCTCGTCAATTAAAAACTTGGGAAGCAGAACTTTTTTAATAGAATTAACAAATTCCGCAAAAAATAATCCTAAATACGACACAAACAAAACCGGCTTTTCCTTCCACGCGGTTTTTATCATCAAAGACAGCACGCTTCTGACTATCTTTTCATTTTTTGAATCATCCTTTATTTTCTCAGCGTTGTTATCTTTATCACGGACATATTCGTTCCCACTGGTGTTTTCCTTTTCATTTGCATATTTTTTCCCATCGGTATTTTCCTTTTTACTTGCATATTCGTTCCCATTGGTTTTTTCTTTTTCGCGGGCCTTTTCTTTTCCATCAGCATCCATGTTCCAACCCCCCCTCTTTTACATAATACTGCGCCTGAATATTATACATATTTGCATATTCCCCGCCTTTTTCCAAAAGCTGCTTATGGGTACCGTACTCCATCATTTTCCCGTCCACAAACATTGCGACATGATTGCAGAACTGCGTCGAGCTTAACCTGTGACTTATGTAAACCGCCGTCTTACCTCCGATAAGCTTGTCAAAATCCTCATACAGGCGGCTCTCCGCCAGCGCGTCAAGCGCGGCTGTAGGCTCGTCCAGTATTACTACAGGCGCATCCTTGTAAAGCGCCCTCGCAAGGGCAAGCTTCTGCTTTTCTCCTCCTGACAAATCAACGCCGTCGTCATATATTACCTTTAACAGCTCTGTATGTATTCCCTGCGGAAGGTTTTTTAGTTTTTCCTCCAGTCCCGCCGCGCACAGACAATATCCGGCCCTTTCCATGTCGGTCTGTTCCGGCGTCTTCATCGATACATTTTCAGCCATCGGAAATGCAAACAACTCCACAGACTGAAATACCGGTGAAAATATTTTATAATAGCTGTCCCTGTCATATTGCCTTACGTCAACGCCATTCAAAAGTATCTTTCCCTCCGTGGGCTCATACAGCCGCAGAAGAAGTTTGATAAACGTTGTCTTTCCGGCGCCGTTAAGGCCGACAACGGCAAGCCTCTCGCCCGGCTTCATAGTAAGATTGATATTCTTAAGAGCATACTTGTCAGTCTTTGGATAGCGAAACGAGACATTTTTGAACTCAAATTCATATTCATCGGACTCCGGTACAAGAATACCGCTTTCTTTGCCTCCGCCGTCAAAATCAGCAAAACTTCGAAAATCATCCACCTCCCTGCTTCTCGCAAGAAGACCGCTTATATTCCTTAGCATTTCGGAAACGTAGGAAGAAAATGTTGCAAATGACGTTAGATACAGTGAGAAATTACCAATCGTCATTTTGCCGCCCACAACCTGGGATAGTAAGTAGGCATATATGACAACTTGTAAAATGAGCCAATTAACAGATGATATTATGGCGAAAATGTTCCAATATTTCTCGTTCGTTCTCTGCGCATCATACCTCTCAAGCATTATACCGCGAAATTTTGCGCAAAGCCAGCCGGATAGTCCGAGCAGCCTTATATCCTTTGCCGCGGCAAAATCTGTCGCAGCGTCCCTCATGTAATAGTATTTTCTGTTCCAAGAAGCCATATTATCCCAGATAATCTTTTTTGTCTTCTTATTCGTATAATTCATAAATATAAAATTCAATGCCGACATTGCCGTAATGAACAGTAATATATATAGATTCATATACCCAAGAATCACGATTCCGACAATGACTATGGATATGCAGTTCAGCGTCTCGCTTATTCCCCTCATCATACCCTCAACGCCGTTATTATTGTTGTTAACCGCCTGTTCTGCTTTCGCATAACAGTCCATTACGTCCGGATTTTCCAGGTGCTCAAAGTTGATTCTCATGACTTTCAGATTTTTATTCTGTGTCATAATCATCCTGACCTTGATATATCTCCACCATATATGACTGTTATAATACGCGTTCGTCAGTGTCAAAACAATCTGAACCAGACCAAACACTATAACTACGTCAAAAAGATTCCTCCATCCGTCTCCCTCCGTAATGGCGTCGATTACGTATTTGCTGCCCACAGTCCACATATACTGCATAAACGGCGCTGTCACAAATCCTATAAGCATTATGATTATAAAATGTCTGTCAACATGAATCATATTTCTTAATATATAATGTATATTGCTAAATATCCCATAGTTCTTATGGAGCGGATTCTCCTCTTTCTTATCCTGCATGTCATTCTTTTCTTTTTTGTCACCGTTTTCTTTCATTCCCCTATTATCCTTTTTCTTTTTATTTTACTGCTTTTTATTATACCGCTTTATCTGTGGAAACGCTGATTATGTTTTCTGTCGCGCTTTTCCTTAGAGCGTGTTTAATTTTGTTCCAGTATACGCTCTCCCTTTGCCAGCGGGTAATGTATTACGGCATTGCCGTCAAGATTTTCCCTGTACATATCGACAAGCGTAATCTGATGGTTGTCATACGTCGTGTAATAATAAAGCCCTCTCGCCGCATTACAGCACGACGTATATATCGTAATCTCATACCTGCCGCCGCCCAAATCACAGCATCCCCTCTGCTGATCTACGGAGTTAAGAATATGGAAAAACTGGCTCACGCTCTCCTGTTCACTGTCTCCCGACACGGAGTTCATTTTTACAAAGGCCGCCCTTACAAACCTTGACTTTGACGACAAATCCCCCGGCAGGCCGATTGCTCCCATACCCCGGCCATATTTTTTAAGTTCAAGACCCGGCGCAAACGTATTGCGAGGCTCGCCGGCCGAAAGCCCCATATAATCATTAAGCGCCGTCATCTGCATGTCAAACGGCGGGTTATTTGTGAGAATCCCTACGGGATTCTCGTATATTTTTATTCCGCCCTCAACGGATTCGACTGTTATCGACTCATCCTTATCAGAAATAATCCAATGCAGCTGCGCAACGGGTAACTTCTCATTAAAAGGCGTGTTCAAAAGATTCATTCTCTCTACAGACCGCCTTGCCTCCCCGACAGTCGCGCATCGCGCGAGAATCCACGGAATGAATTCAAACTGGGCGATATTGTCCTTGCCGGACACACTCTCATGATATACCGCGTTTCCCGGAAAATTAAGCCCGGCCATCGCAAGTCCCTTTTCGTTCACCGCATCATAGTATAATGGATAGCCCTGAACTACATACGCCATTCCAATCATTGCGTAGTGCGAGTTGACGCTTTCATTTTTAATAAAATGGAACGGGTAATTTCTCGGCGTTATCGTGACCTCGTCCACATACGAGTGTTCGTAATCTAACGTACGTCCAAAGTAAAAATCGTTGGTTTTATAAGTTGCGGCTGTACACATGTCGCGGCGACCTCCTGTTAAATATATTATATTTATAATAAGTCTAACCGGTTTTGCCTGCAACCATTCCGGCAAATTTCATACATAATTTTATCATATCAATATAAACCGAACAAGCATAAAATATGTTTTTAACAGCTTTTTAAAAGCGTCAATATACACCCCATTCGTATATTACATAAGTTTATATCACGCCTTGTCTATTCAGGAAACCTATGTTAAACTGACTTTATTATATATCAGAGAGAGGGGTATATTTATTTGAACGAAATAAAATGGCACGACAGATTCAATATAGGAGTTGACGGAATTGACAGCGCGCACAAACGCCTTTTTTCCATTGTAAGCAAACTGATAAGCCTGAATGAAGATACCGACAAACAGCAGCATGCATGCCGCGAAGGTATCAAATATTTCAAAAGCTACACATTAAAGCATTTTGCTGAGGAAGAGGCTTATATGAAATCCATAGATTACAGTGAATACGAAATACATAAAAGCCTGCACGAAAATATGAAACTCAATACTATCCCTGCGCTGGAACGCGAACTGGAAGCAGAGAATTATTCGTTTGAATCCGTTCAGCATTTTATCGGCATATGTATCGGATGGCTTAACGGGCACATAATGATAGAGGACCACGCGATTACCGGACGTACTCCCAGCAAATGGGTACACCAGCCCTTGGAGGATGAACTTGTGTCGCTTGAAAAAGCTGTCATACAGACGCTTGAGCTTTTGTTCTGCGTAAAAACGGAGGTTGTAAGCACACACTACAGCGGCGAGGATTTTGCTTCGGGCAAAGCTCTTTGTTTTAGGATTACCTATTCATATGAGGAAAACAAAAAGCTGCACGCCTATCTTATCTACGAGGAAAGTATGATATTGTCAATGCTCAGCGATATTCTTGGAAGAAAAGTCAAAAAAGTAGACAAAACGGTTTCTTACGCTATAAAGATGCTCTCACAAAGATTCATGGACTGTATGGCAAGGCACTTTGTACTGGAGAATAAATATGAACTTACAAAAACTGATTTGATGACATTCGAACAGGCTGCAAGAGTGTTTGAGTATGAGAAAGAATACCCACCCTACAGCCTGCTGTTCAGGACTGAGAAGAATGGGTATTTTGCCTTTTATGTTAAGGGGCTTCCCAAAGTTACCGACAACTTTTAGCAGCCCCCTTAATTTATACTTAATATTCATATGAATTACGCCGCCCGCCTGCACGTGTAATCACTTATGTACTCAGTCGAGGAACTTAACCTCTCCGCTTCCGATATAATACAGGGCTCCGCATACCTTTACGGCGTCATCCCCTTCACCGCCTGAAATGTCCAGGCTGTCCTTTATGACGGAAACGCTTCTCTCCACGTTCAGGCATGACGCCTTAACAGCATCCTTCTCGTCACCGATTGCCTTTTTAATTTCATCGGTTATGAATTTGACATACCCGTCGGGCTCGCTGTTCATAGCCGCGTCAACAGCTCCGCATTTTTCATGTCCGAGTACGACTACGAGCTTACAGCCAAGATGTCCGGCTGCATATTCGACACTGCCGAGCTGGTGTTTGTCCATAACGTTTCCCGCAACGCGGATAACGAACAATTCGCCTATCCCGGCCATGAATATACTTTCCGGTATTACTCTTGAATCCGAGCATGTAATAATTACAGCATACGGACTCTGTCCGTTTTCAAACGTATCTTTCCGTATCTCGGGAGATACGTCCCCAGTACTTGTCTTTGCGGACAGATACTTTTCATTTCCCTCTTTCAGTCTCTTCATTGCCTCAGCGGCAGATATATTTTCTTTATGCATACTTCCTCCATTTCCGAACCGGGTTCATGCCGGCTCATTTTTACGTATATTTTCCGCCCATGCGGATGCGCCCAGCTCCCAAATAAGCAAAACACGGATGTGTAACATACGCAGGAGCGCGTAAGCACATAAGCGCGGGTTTTGCGAATATGAGAGTCAGGTTGAGTATAGCATATAAAGGGATAAAATACAATTTATTCTTTACCCGAATCCCTATTCGTCCATACTTCGCCCATACACTAATTGTCTTTCCAGTCCAGTATCTGTTTCAGGCGCTCCTTCACCTGTCTTTCACGGCCCTGTCCGCCCGGCCTGTAATAACGCCTGCCCTGCAGCGACTCCGGCAGGCATTTCATCTTTGTAAGCTTCTCGTCCGTATCGTGGGCGTAAATATATCCTTTACCGTAATCCATCTTTTTCATAAGTTCTGTGGGCGCGTTGCATATATGCAGCGGAACAGGCTCAGCCGGAAGTTCCCTGATATCGGCCCTACATTCCTGGCATGCGGTGTAAATTGCGTTCGATTTCGGAGCCATTGAAAGGTATACTACGGCGTGCGCCAGATGTACGTCACATTCAGGCATGCCAAGAAAATGACATGCCTGATATGCCGCAACCGCAAGCGGCAGCGCGTCGGAGTCAGCCATCCCGACGTCCTCACTGGCAAACCGGATTAATCTTCTCGCAATATACAGCGGTTCCTCCCCTCCGTCGAGCATACGGTACATCCAGTAAACCGCGGCGTCAGGGTCGCTGTTTCGCATCGATTTGTGGAGCGCCGATATCAGATTATAATGCTCCTCGCCATTTTTATCATACAATAGAGATCGCCTGTTCATGCACTGGGACAGAATTTCATCATCCACACACAATACGGCGTCCTCGTTCATCCTGCCGTTGCATACCGCCATCTCAAGGGTATTCAGAGCGGTCCTTGCATCCCCGTTTGCAAAGCGCGCGATTGCCGATATGTGCGAATCTTCTATCGCAATCTGCGTGTTTCCAAGTCCCTTTGGACTTTGCAGCGCGTGCTTCAACAACTCGTACAAATCCTGTTCGCCTAACGCTTTTAGTATAAATACTTTGCAGCGTGATAAGAGCGCCGAGTTAATTTCAAAGGAAGGATTCTCCGTCGTGGCCCCCACGAGAATAATACTGCCCCTCTCGACATATGGGAGAAACGCATCCTGCTGCGCCTTATTAAAACGGTGAATCTCATCCGCAAACAGCAGCGTGCGAACGCCCATTTTTCGGTTCTGTTCAGCCTCAGCCATAACTTCCTTAATTTCTTTGATTCCGCTTGTAACCGCGCTGAACTCGACAAATTTCGCGTTCGTGTGCTTCGCAATAATTCTCGCAAGCGTAGTCTTTCCTACTCCCGGAGGACCCCAGAATATCATGGACGATATATTGTCCTCCTCTATCAGACGTCTCAGAATCCGGCCCTCGCCAATCAGATGCTTCTGACCGACATAGTCCTGCAGCGTTTCAGGCCTAAGCCTTGCGGCGAGCGGCGAAGTCGTTTCCCTGTTGTCAAACAGGCTCATTTGCTCCATGTTCATTTACCCCATTATTTATCAAATATCCGTGTATCGTACCATTCATTTTCACAGCCAAACTATTCTTCGCAGATCTACGCCGCAAGAAAAAGCCCGGCCTTTTGACACTTGCATCCGTATGTTTGACACGTTCCTGCATTTCATATACAAACTATAATATCACAGATTGTCATTTCATCCAACATGGTTTTCTCTCAAACCCGACATGATACACGATATACTGCATTACAACCTGATGCTCACCCAGATTCAGAAGATAAAAATTCTTTTCCTGCCCGACTATCCTGCCTTTTGGCGCCTCGCCAAGACACCTGTTAAGGAATGCAAGCTGCTTCTCGTATTTATCTTCGTCAGGAGCCGTCTCCGGGTTATCGTTGCCCACAATCACCCTTTTTACATATTTTACATCTGCCAGTGAGAATGCGTCGCTCATTGTTCTATCCTTTCCGGTTTGCACACTTGTCATACTCGTAAAGCTTGTGCGTCTTAATTAATGCTATGAGATTATTCGTATAATTCAGGCTTGTCGCCCAACCGTCTGTTCCGATTCGTTCACACGCTTCTTTGTAATCTTTTATCCCTCTTAAGTTCCTATATCTCGGATACTGCAAAAATTCATAATATCCCTTTATTCCCTCATTCATCGACTTATAGCTGCGGAATTTTGCATTTACATTGTAACGTGTTCCATCCGGCCATTGTTCTCCCGTCTTGAACGTCCTGTAGTCACATCCGCAGCCCTCTACCCATTTCATGCCAAAATAATTATGGCACTCTACAGCCAATTCGCTCTTACCCCATCTGCTTTCCAATATGGCCTGTGCGATCGTAAGCGAGGGAAGTATTTTGTATTTGTCATAATATTTTATAGCTGCCTTTCCAACTTTCTCTATAAATTCCTGATTTGTCATACATCCACCCCTTTTTGTCTTCACCGTACCGCCCAGCTGGAGCGCAGTTCCTCCTCGGTATATACCGTAAGCTTATGGAACGGAATTCCGAAACACTGATATTCGACAGACTTCGTATCTACTTTATTTTTTGTCTGGCTGCACGGCCCCGATTCAAATTTTGTAGCGTCAAATATTACGCTGCTGTATATCGTCGGCCCGGTAATAGCAAGCGTACTTCTGTAATCCTTTATCAGTCCGGTCTTATAATAACCCACGCATCTCTCAAGAAAATCGGCAGCCCTTCCTTCCGGAATCCGGCTCCATATCCGCGCCCTTTCATCAGTCACATCCGGCAGCGAACGCTCTGTAAACGGCGGCTCCCCGAAGTTATTTTCCATTGTATCGTAATTTCTCCCAATCTGCGTCAGCAGCATATTTATCATCATACTCTCCGGATGCGCCGCCACCATCTGATTGATAATTCCTCTGTCATTATAAAATACCCGGTACGCCTTAGGATGGCAGGAAATGTCGCCAAGCTCCAACAGGACAGGTCCTCTTGGAAGCAGATTTCTTACAGCCTGTATCATCCTGTCTCCCATCTCACACTCCTTAAGCTCAGCCGCGCTGTAATTTGGAATATAACCCGCCACACGCATCACCGCCTGAATAAGCGGTCTCTGAATATCAATATCATACGCGTCAAATTCATTTATAAGCTCCGGATTGATCTGGGGCAGCATGTCTGCGTCTAAGTATACCCCTCCATGTTTTTTCAGAACAAGAAGTCTTGCAATATCCGAGAGGGCGGCAAAATTCTGCGTCTGAACCGCCTCCTTCATATACGCCGTGTACAGCTCATGCTCCAAAATTCCCTCGGCATGCATATCGAGTATTCTCATATTGCCGGGTATGGCAGGCCCGGTCCATATTCCATCATCCTGTAATACAATGTTTTCTTCTATGCTTGCAAGAAACTCATTCATAGCCTGCGTCATATTTCCAAAATCAGGATGCCTTGTCAATACAAACGCCGTAAATTGCTGCCTGAGCCTGAACACGGCGTCCGCCCAATTATTGCGGTCTTCCTCTTTAGAATATCGTTCCTCAGCCATCTGTCCAAATAGATCCGATAATTTCTTCAGACAGAGCAGGTTTGAGTCGTACCATATGTTAATCTCATACGACGGGCTAACCGCCGCCCATACGTTTACATAATCCATCACCGTCTGCGTTATGGCGCCTCCAACCCAGACAAAATGAATCTTCTTAGGTACATTTACCTGATTCTCACCCATTTTGCCGGTTACGTAACCATGTACGTTGTCAAGCAGATCCGCCGGCCAATGTTTGCCTTCATTCCCCGCCATGGCCATATACGCCCTTACCATGCCTGTAAGCTCGCCAAGCATAGCATACTGCATATTAAAATCAGATTCCGAATTACAGGAATCCAGTTGCAGCATAATGCCTGACTCGGCCTGCCCGGCGTTTGTGATTCCATCTTTCACAAACAAATCAATAAGTTCTTTTACCGTCATCAAATTCATATATACCTCCATTCTATCCTGCGCGCGGAATTATATTATTACTTTGTCAATGCTTTGACATAATCTGCTTACCCTACGGCTTTCTTAACCGCTACCGGGGTACATGCAGTAGCCAGTGCGTCTATCATTCTCGCCAGTCCCTCCGGCTCCTTCGCCTGCGCAGCGTGAACCTCGACATGGTATTTTGCAGAATTGTCACTGCTTCTGGTGTTGCTCTCCTGGCTGGATATTGAGCCCTTAATTTTAACGTCCATATGGAACGGTCCAATCGCCAGTCCGGCCTCGGCGTCAATGCTTCCTTCCTTCGCCGATTTGGATTCCGAAGATACGGCCGATTTTACTTCCATGTCAAACTTGATGTCGACATTATCCACCTGCAGGCTCGGCACATTTATAATCGAAAGAATCGGTACATTCATTTCTACCTCTTCTTTTTCCTGCTCTCCGGTTTCCTCGTTGACGGTAGCCCTTGTAAATGAAAATTTTGTCGTCCGTATTTTACGCTTTCCATCCGAATCGGGAGCGTCCATACCGACATTTTCAATAAATCTTGTCGTAGTCGCCGCAAGCATACTCTGCGCGTCGCAGGCAGCTTTCAACGGACCGCCGATAAGCGAAGCCATGTCAAGACCGCTGAACTGGTCTCCCATTTTAACTAAATCACCCATATTGATTTCTCCTTTCTACCCCGGAATACCCTGAATGCAGCGTACTTTTAATAACGGTACGCCAATATACGCGGCCGTACGCTTACGGCATAACGCGAATCATGGAGTCTCGGATTCGAAGAATCCCTTCCGGCGGCTCATCTGCTTTGAACTTGAGATGAATATCCGCAAAACCGACGTTTTCACGCTTAGACGCGTGAGGTATGTAGCCGACGTATTCTTCATCCATTGCACTTTTCTTCCTTCCTCTTTTTCCTGCCGGTTCTTCTTCTCCTTCATTACACAGACCTTTCAGGCTTACCTTGCCCGTAAGCTTGACTTTAAAGTCCACGGATACTTCCTGTAGTTTCAAAGATGAAATCGGCACTATACAGAGTTTCGGAATCGCAACCTCGGTAAATGTCATCTCTCCGTCTTCTCCGCGCGCAGGATACTGCATTTTAATACATATAGGCTTATTGTCGCCGTCAAAATAATTTTTGAGCAGCTCAACATGCTGTTGTCTGGAAAGCTGGTTTACCTTAATAAAGGAACTCTGAATCGCCTGCAGCAATGTGTCGAAGCTTTCTGCCTTTGCCATGTTATCCTCCATTCCCCGCCCCGGCATACTGCACCGGGCGGCCATCGGTTTTTGTGGGTATCACCCCTGTTACGCTTTCGATAATACTATATTATGGTAAGTCGTTTCGGCCAGACCTTAACAAGCAACCGTCGGAGTGCAGTTGTTATAAAGTGTTTATATATAAGACGTATTTTCCTGCAAAGAAAAAAGAATGTCGCTTGCGACATTCTCCGCGCCGAGCGCGTGTTGCGAATGCAACTAACTACATATCGCGCGAGTGCGCATCCTTAGCGGAGCGCTTTTAATATAATAGGAAATTGCCAAGCAGTTTTCTATTATATTAAAAAGAGGCCTCTGATTCGAAACCTCTTTTCATCCGAACTTCAATCGTTTTATAGATTGTCATGAAATTATTTTGAAATTATTTTCATGAAATTTTTATTTTGGTGTTGACAAACGGAACATAATATAGTATTTTGTCAAGTTTTGCGATACTATACTCCCGCAAACCGAAGCAATCGCCTATATTTTCATTGATTCCATCCCAATTTTAAGCGATTGCTCTGCATGCTGATTCTATTCATAATTATTTATCTTCAAATATATAGTCGTAAATTTATCTCATATCGTGGTAATTCACAGCGGAAGTTCGTTAATTCTCCTGAGTTTTTCCTCCCTTGTCGTCGTCAGATAGATTCTCGTTATCTCAAGGCCTGAATGCCCAAGTATATCGGCAAGCTCAGATATATTTCCATGATGCTCCATATAAGTTTTCGCAAACAAATGACGAAAACTGTGCGGATGTACTTTTCTCCTCGGAACCCCCGCCCCGTTTGCAATTTTTTGCAGCATCTGCCATACGGCGCTTCGACTTATCGGCGTGTTTTTATTTCCAAGGAAAATACACCCTGACTGAATATTATTCATTTTACAGTATTCCCTCATCTCGGAAATCAGGTCGTCAGTCAGATATATGGAGCGGTATTTTCCCTTTCCATATATCATCATACTTTGTTGTTCGAGCGCCTCCACAGTTATGTAACGAAGTTCGCCTATCCTGATTCCGGTCTTTCCCAGAATACGGATAATCAGATAGTATTTATCTTTCTTATTCTCTTTTGCATATTTGATTAATCGGTTGTACTCCTCGATTGATATAACGTTTTCCAGATTCCAGTTCCCCTGTACGCGCTTTGTCTTGACACAGTATTCGTTCATGTTCATCCATTTTAAATAACGGTTTATCGCGACAATATATCCATTCACTGTCGATATCTTATGGTCCTGCCTTATTTCCGAAATAAATTGCTGCACCTGTTTCTTCTTTGGTTTCCCGCCTTTCAGATATGTCTCAAGACAAAAGGCCTCCCTATAGTACATTTCTACCGTCAGAGGGCTAAGAGATTGTGCCTCGAGATATTCCCTGTATTTTCTCAGCCTCCTTTTCTGTGTCATGCCGTACTCCTTTCCGCGCCGGACATAATAATGTTTCTCTCAAATGCCCTGGTTTTATGTCGTATACAACAATAAAAATATTATACTATAGCGGCACGACAGTCAATACTTTTTATCCATTTTATGTAATTTTTTGTCGTTTAAGTGATTTTATTGTATAATTCCGGTTTTTTTACAAAATACTTAACACCGGTTTGTATATCTACTTATATTTCTCTTTCACGCATCGCAAACAACCTTTTGCCAAACAGGATATATTTCAAAGCAGCTTAGTAAAACAAATGATTCTGTTTGCCTCCGTAAAGCCCGTTTTCATATGAAATTCCAAACTGTCGGCATTATCCTGTTCACAGTCGCTTGCAAATTCTATGCAGCCTTGATTTTTTGACCATTGTTGGCACGCATTAAGAAGTTCTTTTGCATATCCGTTCTTTCTGTATTCTTCCCTTACAAATATTCCTTCAAGATATCCTACCGGTGAACTATCCGTGCCTTCGACATAGTCGTTTCGCAATTGACATTGAGCAAAGCCAACCGGAATATTCCCGACATATTTTAAGTACAACACCCCTTTTTTATTATTCAAAATATCTTTAAACTGCTCCAACAGTTCCTGTTTAGAAGCATCCCACAACTCAGCAGCCATCTCGGCCGCAATATGCAGGTTATTATTGTCTGCCGCCTGTATCATTTCATACAACCTCCCTAAAATATTGTTCTTTAATATATGTGCCAAATCAGACGACATACCGCGCCAGTTCGAGCGCAATGTCAAAATGCCCGGCATCATGCTGCGTACCTTTGTTTTCCCCGTCTTTACGGCGTTCATCCCATTCGGGCGCGTCAAGAAGGTCGCCGCTTGTAAAGAATGTGTATAGATTCAATCCCCTGAAATCGCACATTGCCTGCAGGGCGGAACATTCCATCTCCACCGAAATACAGCCGTCTTCTTTATGCTTATTAAAATTATTGATTGTTTCCCTGTAGAAAGAATCCGTTGTCCATGTTTTACCCTTGACAAATGGAATTCCATTTTCTTTCATAAAAGCGGCAACTACATCGGCATTTTTTACCGTAATATAATCCGAGGCCGGTGCATAATGATAGGAAGTGCCTTCATCACGGTAAGCCTCGGTCGGTATCATTACCTTTCCGTGTGCAATTTCTTTGTTTAAGCATCCCGCACCGCCAAATACAATATATTTATCAGTCTGAATCTCCGATAAAGTATCTTCTACAGTGCCAACGCACGCCGGAGCCCCTACATAAGTCTTATAAAACGCAAATACCTTTCCCTTGTATGCTATACGGTAAATAGGAGTATTCCCCGTTGCAAACCAAAACGAAGCTATTTGCGTGCATTCATAATTATCTAAAACAAACGTTTCGATTACATGGGAAAACGTCAGAATACACGCGTCGACACGCGGTGCGTTTTCATTTTTTCGCGGATGAATAATCGCATTTGATTTATCGTCAAAACTTTCCGTTATCATATACTTCTCCTTATATTATGCTTCATATAAAGGTCTTTATAGTCTCTCTCCCAGAACGTATTCGTTATGTTCTTTTCACACTAAAAATGGCCGTCGCGGCATAATGCAATACTTCAAACTCGTCCGGCGCCGTCTTATCTAGTAATTCCCTGTGCTCGGCATCCCATTTTGCAAGCTCGGTCTCGGATAATGACGCCCCCACGCCACGGCAGGCTCTCATTCTTCCGTGCCACGTTTCCTTTGTAAACGGCACCATGACGTCATATTCCTCATGTTCCTCCATATCAAAGTAGTCATAAACCACATCCGGAACCCAAATCGGATATCTTTTCTGCCCGGCGCCGGTCCAGTTTGGGCTGTATTTCAGTACAAGCTCCTCGCTTGCCTCTGCAATCCTGTCCTCATAAGGCAGCCATGCCATATATAGTATTACGAGCTTTCCGTGTTCTTTTAAAATATTTGACAATACGGGCATAAGCCTTTTATGGTCAAAATACATAAAACACTGACATGCCGTTACGACATCAAACGTATTACTTTTAAAGTCTATTTCCTCAGCCGGTACTGTAATGAATTCGATATTCATTCCGGCCTTACCGGCAAGAAACTCAGCCTGATGAATCTGGTTTTCTGCAATATCCGTACCAACCCAGTCCGCACCGTATTTATACATGTTTCTTGGAATAACCCCCGTACCGGTTCCCAAATCTAATGCCTTCTGTCCGCTTACGCACAGACCCCTGCCGGCAATTTTCTCATAAAACACCGGAGGGTAGACGTCCCTGTATGCCGCGTAATCTTTTGACGTCCTCCCCCAGTCAAATGGTTTTCCCGAATCTATATCTTTGTTTTTTATCTGCAAAATAGCACCTCCATACCACAATAAACAATTTCAGCTCTTTTTTTCCATACAGTTTTCATCTGTTCCAACGATTCCGGCACATACTCCGGCAGACCGCATTCCAGATAAGTACGGCCCCATACGCTCACCCCGTTTTTTTATTCTATCGGTTTCATATTTGAATGTCAATCAATATATCGTTTAATCGCTTCTATAACTATCCCAATGGACTCCGACGATTTTTGTATTACGCAGACAACGGCCCTAAGCGTCCGGTTGACGCTTAGGGCCGTATAAAGAATATAATTTCAGCGGCTAATCACGCCTATTCGAGCTCTTCCACTCATTATCAAGCGGCGGAAGCTCGTCGCCCCTGCTAAGATAGATTCGGTCTATCTGCATACCGGAGTCTCCCGCGTATATCGAGAATGTGTGCTCTCCTTCTTCTAACCGGATATTACCGGTCAGGCACCAGAAATATATGTGCATCGTAGAGTAGTTAAAAAGCTGCCCGTTCCTGTACTGCGAACTTAGAGGAAGCACCTCTCCGTCAACAGCAAAATAACACGTATCCGACATATGGTCCTCAAACAGTACAAGAAGCCATGCGTTAAAGTTTCCGGACTGTGTTACATTTACACGAAAATGCATTCCCGGGGCGTCTTTCGGGTTATCCCATGTATAATGAGGCCCAAACACCATCATAGCCAGACCTGTTCCGCCGTCAGTCCGGGCGCGCGCATGGCTCCAATATATGCCGCCCGTTTTATCCGGCGTAAGATACGCGTTGTCTGAATCCTCAAGCGCATATTCCGCTTCCAAGGAAAGAATTCCGTCCTTCTCCTGAAACACGCCGCTGCCAAACATATCCGTAATGCTGTTCTCGCTGTTTCCCGCGGCAGATACGCCGCCGTAATAATAGTCCGCATAGCGTCGAACGCCCGGAGCCGCCCGCTTTATAGTATCATTTTTCATATAGATTCTGTTATACTTCCAAAATTCCTTGTCGGCATACACAACGTCAGGCACAATATCATTGTCCGAAGCCATATACATGTCCTTTTGAAGCGCATCAAGCTCCTCCATATTTACACTCGGCATATCCGAACAGTAATGAATGGATGAGAAACCGAAAAATGTGTCCTTTTTCTCCTCGGTATATAGAACCATCTTATGTATCGAGACATACCTGTCAATCATATATAACTGCAGGGTATGTCTGCCAGCCTGTAAAAATGGAAGTCTTATGTTAAGTTTTTCTCCGTTGTTGAGGACGCTCTCCTTCCAAGCCCCCCTCCATTCGTCAGTTGCCGCCGACTCAATTATTACCGGCTCTTTTCTGTCAATCCCTACTGCAAACCTGATTCTGCCCCTTGCGTTAAGCGTAAGGAATCTTATTATCTCAAGTTCAAATTCCCCCTCGTTCTTCAAGAAAAAGGAATATCCAAGGCATGGATTTTTCATGATGTCAGGACTTTCAGGCGATACAGTATCCGCACAATATGCGGTCATTACATTCCCAAATCCCCTTCCAACACCGTATACTTTCTTCCAACACGCCCCGTCATCCGCCCCTGTCTCATATTGATACCGGTCGGCAAACAGACAGACCGCCCCGTCAGCCTCCATTACAGTGTCTTCTCCAAACGCAATTGTTTCCTCATACGCAGGGATTTTGCCACAGGCAGCGGCATTATCATATGCAGCGGCTGTTTCTTCATATACGGCGGCTTCGTCCGCCCCAATACCTGCCGTAACTGCTGCCGGCTGCTCCACTGTCACATTTAACTCTATAACTTTTTCGTCTGCGGAGCCTTTTATTTTCAATAAGGCAGACTTTCCCTCACACAGGCTCATATCCGGGACGGTCAGATAGATTCTTTTTTCTGTAACGACTGTGCCCTCCGTTTCCGATATGGCAAGCCAGTCGTGGCTGCCGCATATCGTAATTGTATAATCAATATCGCGCGCTCCCTGGTTTCCAAGCTCAAACCATTTCTTTGTAAGTCCTCCTGAACAAAACATAATCGAACCGCTTTCAAATGAACTGCCTCCATCGGGCAGGAACAGCTTCAGCCCGCCGCTTTTCCTTCTAATCGAAGGCTTGCACACCGGGTAAAAGCATATTCCCGGCGGTGGAAATGAATCCGGCGTAAGAATGCCGTCCCATTTTCCGCCGCACATGTATTTGTTATAATACTGAAGCATATTTCGAAGATATTGCATCATTGTATATGAATTATCCGTATAAAAGTCCGCCGCCCTGTCATTTCCCCTGTCATATGAGAGAATGCTTCTGTCAGCGTAATAAAAAGCATGGTTAACGTAATACGACGCGTGCACCTTGAATAAGAACATCTCAAAAAACGCCGTCTTTTCGCAGTCAGGCAGCTTTTCATATATCGCATTGGCACGGTTAAAAATGTATTCCAGCCTGCATACCCTCTCGCCGGCCTCATCCCCGTAACCGGTCTGTGAAAACACAAGCGGCGCCATATGCTCAATCTTTCTGGCATTCGTAAGCTGTGCGAACGCCTCATACAAATCTGCCAGCTCATTTCCGTATTCCCCTGAAAAATATTTGTCAAACCATGCAGCCGTATACCCGTGTATGTCCGTAGTAATACGGGTACTTTTTCCGGCGTCCCAGCCATACTGTAAAAACGCCTCCATATCCATCTCAAGCGGTTTTAGGGCTCCCACGTTAAGAACCCACATTTTCCTGATTCCCGACTCGTACGCCTTCTTTAACTCCTGCGTCATATGCGCAAGCGGAATCGTGTTGAAAAACAGATAGCTCATGTCGGGCGCGGCCCAATACGACGCATGGTAATAAAGTCCGTGCCCTCCCCTTCTCTTTCTCTCTTCCTCATTGGGATAACGCCTTATATGTCCAAAATTATCATTCGCCCATATAAGCGTCACATCTTCCGGAACGTTCAGGTCCTTATCGTACAAGTCAAGAACTTCCTTATACGGAATAAACGCCTGCAAAACTTCGGCGGCGGATGCAAGCCCAAGTCCCTCCTTCAGCATGTCCCGCTGGTCAGACATGATTGTTTCAAGCAGCCTGATTCTGGCCTTCTCTTTCTCTTCATCCGAAAGCGAATCATCCTCGTCAATCATCCTCGTGGAAAATCCATAGTCGTGGACTCCCCTCATACCGATTGTATAACAAACCTCGTAATCCCTGTTCATCTCCACGCTCTCGCGCCAGTATTCCCGTATTACCTCGCGGTTTTTTCCCGGAATGGAATAATCGTAATATATATGTCCGCCATTCATCCCGTCGGCTTCGCCTGACTGTAATTTATTAGAGTGGACCGCATTGTAATCGCTCCTATAACCCTTACTCCTAAGCCATGGATTCCACTCATTCTGGTTGCTCCTCATAAGCATGTCGCAGTGCGACGTCCCCACGACAATTCCCATCTCATTGGCAAGCCTTGCATTTTCAGGATTTTCCTGAAAATAATTCACATGCATCGCGGGCCAGATATAATTACCCTTTAACCTGAGTATAAGCTCAAATATCTTTCTATAAAGCTCGGGACCTATTGTCCCGTCGCTTGTATGTAACGCCGCCCACTCCTCAAGTTCTTCCTCGTCATTTAAAAATATTCCCCTGTACTGGACAGAAGGGTAGTCTGATATGTAATAACCGTCAGGAATAATGAAGCCGCTCTTTTTCCTAATCGGCACGTCCGCAAAATAATACCATGGGGATACTCCGATATACTGAGACAGTTCGTATATTCCATATATTGTTCCCCTCCTGTCCGCACCGCATATGTACACCCGGCCGTCCTGTTTTTTTACTACATATCCTTCCCACCTGTCAAGCGCCTCCTCGCCGTCAAGCCATGTATGTACGTCCTTTGTCGCAATAAGGATATCGCATTCCCCGGCGTCCTTGTGCGCGGCGTCTTTTATGTCCAGTCTTCTTATGCTGACCGGACAATCCGTTACTGTTTCAATATCCTTTTTAAGATTATTCACGGCGCATTTTACCGCGGCGTCTTCCTTGTCAAAACAGCCTATAACAATATTTTTACACACTTAAACGTACCTCCAAAATTGATTTTTTAATTGAAATATGCTATAAAAATAATAACATCATTAAATATAAACAGGTGATAATTATGGACATCTTCAGTCAGCCACACTACTACGATGAGATACACGACGACATACTTTTGGCATACCGCAGCGGAACACATTATCACAATATATTCCATAAACATAATGGTTACGAAATATATATATTCCTATGTGGAAACACAAACCTCCTTATAGAACACTCATGCGTTCATCTGGAGCGCGGCAATATCGCAATCATTAATCCCACGGAATACCATCTGGCCGTCAGCCTTGATGATTCTCTGTATGAGCGCATTACGCTCAACATTTCCCCTGCCATAATGCGAAGCCTGTCTACGCATGCGACTAATTTTAATAGTTTTTTTGACTCACGAAAGTGCGGGGTAAACAATGTAATTCTTTTGCCTGAGGACACTCTGAAAGAGCTTATTACACTTATAAATAAGTTAAACGACACGCTTCATTCCGACCAATTCGGAAGCGACGTCCTGCAAAGAGCCTATCTTGCACAGATTCTATGTACAATATGCAACAATTACATCGTGTATAAGGGTATGGCGGTTAATATTATGCCGGAACTCGTCTCCAAAACAATACAGTATGTCGAGGAACACATTTCTGAAAACTTTTCATTAGCCGATATCGAAACATCCCTTAATTTCAATAACAGGTATATCAGCCGTATGTTCAAACAGAATACGGGAATTTCACTAAAACAATATATACTTGAAAAAAAAGTTGTTCTGGCACAGTCTCTTTTGTCAGAGGGCTATTCTGTCATGGACGCCTGCGACAAGTGCGGTTTTAGGGACTATTCGAACTTTATCCGCACATTCAAGCTGTATACCGGTAAAACGCCGGGCTCATTCAAAAAACACAAATAAACAACCAAAGTGCGTCTCCCACACAGCATTATTACTTTATAGGACACATTTTCCTATAAAGCAAGACGCCGGCGCCGTTCCCACAAAAATGGGAACGACACCGTTTATTTACAAGTATTACATGTATCGCCTTTAAAGTTCTTCTCTTTTGCTTACAGTCTGAAAGCCGGTTAAAGAAATATCTTTGTTATTGCTTAAAAGCAGCTGGTTTATCAGCAAACCGTCTTCACGTGCAAATATTATTAATTCATGCTCGCCCTCGGTAAGATTGACGGCCTTTTTCTCGCTGTACCACGTTTCCGGCTTAATCTGTTCCCCGGTAGACCCGATATACTTGTATACACCGTCCACAGCCACGAAGTATGAGTCTGCCGCATTGTTCGGATTGCTCATGTTAACAAACAGGTAATAATCGCCCGGTGTAGTAATATGAATCTTATACCTTAGCGCCGGCGCTATACCGTTCAGACTATCCCACGAACCGGTAGTCCAGTTCTTACCCGTATCAGGCGTTACCTGAATTCCTTTTCCGGCCGCCTCCCAGCTGTGAACCTTGTCAGACGCACCCTCAAATGATGCATATCGGGTATACTCTAACGCGTCTGCCGCATTAATTACAAGTTTTCCGCCATCCTCAAGATAGGCGCCGTATTTGCCGGGAGCATTGGTCGGTTTTGCCGTCGGTTCCGCAGTCGGCTCTATTACCGGCGGGGCAGTCGGTTTTGTAACGGTTCCGGTTCCCGACTCTTTTGCGCTCGGGACCTCGAGAACACCGTCTTTCATCGATTTATTTTTATCTGTCGTAAGGCAGAGCTGGTTAATGGTAAGTCCATCCTCGCGCGCCGCTATCGTTATCGTATGCTCTCCGACAGAAAGCTCAACGCCATTGCCCGCGCTTCTCCAAATCATATTCCCCGCCATATTTCCGTTATTATGCGTGTATCTGTACGTTCCATCCACAAGCACATGATACGAGTCCGCATTATCGTTCGGGTTGCTCATGTTGGTAAACAGATAATAGGTTCCTTTGGTTGCAATTTTGATTTTAAAGCTAATCGACGGGGCCTCGCTCAAATCGTTAGTGTTGCTCCACTGTTTATTAACATCCGGTAAAACCTTTACTCCCAAGTCGTCGTCCGTAGCTTCCCATACATTCGGAGCGGTAACTTCCGTCCATGAATATGCACATTCAAGAAGCGCATCCGCCGCATTCATTACAACTTCCCCGCTCTCTTCAAGGTATAATCCTCCTGCCGATGAATCGCGCACGGTAACCCTGAACTCTTTTATGACCTGTTCGCAGCCCTTTGCCGCCGCTGTGACGGTAATAGTCGCGTTACATGACTTGTCACCCGCCTTAATAATCAGCTTTTTACCTTCAACGCTCACACTCACATCCGTCTCATTTGATGATTTTGCCGTAACCGCCACGTCTTCACCATTTGTCGCATATACCGAGAAATCAACCGTCTTACTCTCTCCCTGATTGACGCCTACGTTATTAAAGCTGTCCATTACTATTGCAGGCGCGGGATTATAGCTCTCAAGCTCGGCCGCAAGTTTTCCAATCTTTGTCACAGGCGCCGGCGCTATATTGTTCGGGCTTTCATTCAGTCCGAGTACCGACTGCGCTACCGCGCCCTTCACCGTCTCAACCACCATCTTATCAAATACGAAAGACGCGTCGGAACGGTATACGATTATATCATTCCATCCCTTATTTACGGTAATATTACACTTTAACGTCTCGCACATATTCAGTGTATTATCCCAGTTACCGGAGCGGCTGCCCTTAAGAACCGCAGGATTAGCCGTACCGACTCCTACCGCCGCATTCATACTCCTGTCAACGCCGTTTTCTTTTCCTTCGTTGAGAACCGGAAGACGTTTCATGGTAAGGGTATACGTTCCTGCATTTCTAAAATAAACCCTGTATTTTAATTTTGCCGAATGATTCCAGTCAGTAGTGTTTTTCGCAGTGTCAGGAAGGGCTTTCATCGTATCGCTCATCTGTCCGTTCGACTTGATAACGCCCCAGTAGCTCTCATCACTTCCTTTTATCATCTCCGAGAAGTGTTCCGCCTCAATCGCAACATAGCCGTCCGCTTCAATGTATCCCTTGTTGTCGCCATACTCGACAGTATTCTTATCAGCTTCTACGGTAAATGCGGCAACTGCGTCGCCCGTCTTTTTGCCGTCGGCGCCCGCATTGTATACGGATATGGTTCCGCTTTCGCTGCCGGTCGCCTTTGTCCAGTCTACAGTGACTATAACGCGCTGTTCGGTCCTTGTCTCACCGCTCGTCTTTGACAGCTTAATCCAGTCTTTTGACGCCTCCGCAACCCATTTTTCGGCTACGGCATTTTTGTCAAACACGTCAAAGTAGTGCGCCTCATCCGTTATGAGGGAATTGAACCTGAGAGTGCCTTTTCCGCTTTCAGATGAATTTTCACACGCTGCGCCCACGCCGCTTTCGGCGTCAGACACTTCCGCGTATTTTTCACCGCCGTCTCCTACAAGCTGGTATCCCCTGCCCGGATGGTTGTAATCCATAAAGCCGGTCCATTTATTATCGTGCGTGGCGTTGAATTCATTCTTTCTCTGCCTTACGCGCTCCGCGGCGTCTTTAGAAAGTTTTGCGTATACGTTCGCGCTTCCTATGCGTCCCTGGGCCGCCGCCACGCGGTTCTTCTCATAATATCCGAAATTTTCAATTATATCGTTAACGGAAAGCATATTGTAATAGAACTGCTCATAAAATGCATCCCTGTACTGCTCGGGCATTTTATTATAAAGCTTCTCCATCACTCCAACCACCCGGTTGCTTCTCTCTATCCAGAGCATGGCTTCGTCGCCGTTTGCCGTCGCGCTGAAAGCCTTAGGGGCGTTTCCAAAGTCCGCCTTTGCATAGAACTCGGCCTTCCTTGTTCCGTTAATCTCATAGTATTCCGATACGGCGTCAGCCATAGCCGCCGCGTCTTCGTCGCCCAGTCCGTAATCTCTTGCTGCCTGTTTCTTCAGGTATTCCCTGACTGTCGTATCATTCCAGTAACTGCTGTCCCAAGCCATCTTTAAGAAGAATTCCATACTAGGCTCGCTTGGCTTTATGTCGCCCACGTTCAGTATCCAGTAATCGTCGGCGCCCATATTGTAACCCCTGTGCATCTGCTCGCTCATCACATACAGCGACGTCGAGTTGAGCCACAGATAACTTGACGGCGGACCCCAGTATGAGATATGGTAGTATATGCCTGCGCCGCCTTTTCTTGCGGCCTCCTCGTCCGTCAAATCCTGTCTGAGATAATTCTCATTATCCTCCGCCCACATGAGCATCACGTCGGTATTGTCATCTCTCCAGTCGATTACGCCGTCGCCGTTATAATCTTCGGAGCCGTCCCACATCATGAACTCATTCAATCCCGCGTTATATACATCGTTCATTTCCTTGTAAGGAATGAGCGCCTGCGGCATCTTCTGTACGTTTTCCTCACCGTAAACTTCCGCAATCAGCTCTCTCTGGCAGGAAATAACATCTTTCATCATCTCAACTTTTCTCTGGGAATCGTTACTTCCCTCATACATACTTAGATTTTCACAGTTAAACGCCTCGTCGTGCGGTCCGCGTATACCTACTGTAAATATACTTTCAAAGTCCTTATTTGCCATAAGGCGCTCTCTCCAGTATGCAAGCAGCATTTCCCTGTTTAACGTAAAATCATATGCCTTTCCCGAATTATCAGCATATTTTACGTCGGTAAAGTTTCCCTTATTCTTATTGAACCAGTCCGACCACTCCCCAACATTGTTTCTAAGAAGAATCTCACAATGGGAAGCGCTCATTATTATTCCATACTCAGCGGCCTCTTTTGCGTTTACCGGAGTACCGTCCTCGTCAACTACTTTGTTGAAGGCAACCGAACATCCATGCATTGCCGGCCACAGCGTATTGGATTTCATTCGCAGCATAAGCTCAAATACTTTCCTGTAATAGTTAACTCCCGGCCCGTTCTTTCCGTCCTCAGCAAACTTCTTCTCAGCCCATTCGTTTGACTTTTCTTCATCATTTATAAATATACCGCGGTATTTTACATCCGGTCCGTCATTTACAATCGCCGTAACCGCGTCAAACTTAATTTCACTCTTTACCTCTACCGGTACGTCGCTGTACCAGTAAAACGGCGATACTCCTATGCTTTCCGATACGGTGTAAACCCCGTATATGGCGCCCCTTGCGTCGCTTCCGGCTATAACAAGGGCATTCTCAACGCCCTTTATAGGATTCTTCACCTGCTTGATTACATAGCCTTCCCATACGCCCTTAAGGCTCTTTGCCTCCTCGAGCCTTCCGGACTCCATAAGGTTTTTGATAATCCGGCTGTCGTCAATCGTTCCCACTATAATAGCCAAATCCGTATTCACGTTCGATGTATCCGTAATGAATTCCGGAACTTTTGAGGAATCAGCCGCTTTTAGACGTTCCTCCTGCGCGTCGGAATTGTCGTCGAACATCGCCTGTATTTCCCTGTAATCAATTGCGCCCGTAACCATGGCAATATCCTGGCGCAAATCCATTACCGCGCGCATAATCTGTCTGTAGCTTCTGTCCGCATACTTGTTACTGTCAGACGCATTGTAACCCGCATCCATTATAATAGGCGCCGTCTTGTTTTCGCTATAGATTGTAATCGGACCATCCTGCGGATTATCCGGTATAACTGTCGGCGTCTCAACCGGATTTGGCCCCGTCGTCGGATTAGTATTTTGATCCGTATTTACATTTCCACTATCCGTATTGACGGGCGGTATAACCGGAGTCTGCGTTTTCTTTTTATTTTTTTTAACCGTTACCCTGCATGTTAATTTCTGCTTCTTTTTACCTACCTTATATACGGCGTTAATATTCGCCTTGCCTGTCTTCAAGCCCTTGATTTTAGCATATGCTTTCTTGCCTTTTGCAGACTTCTTTATAATCTTTACAATCTTTTTGTTTCCGGACTTCCATGTCACCTTTGCTTTTTTTACTCCGTTTTTCAAGTTCAGTTTATACGTTCCCCCAACCGTAACCGTAACTTTTTTCTTGCTTAGCTTCACTTTTTTTGCAGCCGCGGCATCTGCCGGATTACAGAAAAACATTCCTATAACCAACGATGCGGCGCACAAAAGTGAAACACATTTTTTTATTTTCCCCATATTTACTTCCTACCTTTCCGACGCCCTACGTCATTATTGTATAGCGGACTATACATTCTTTCGTTCAAGTAAATACATTTTAGCATAAAATGACGCATATTACTTTGCAATAACGAACGCTATTATTGCGTTTTAGGACATGAAAATACTGGTAAGAAAGTACCCGTCACTGCTCCCTGCCGCCGTACCAGTCAATGATTCCTTTTACAATACATGCCGACATCCCGCTCTGATATCCGTCTTCCAGAAGATTCAGGCATTCTGTGCGGTTCGACATATAACCAAGCTCCATGAGTACCGACGTCATCGTTGTGTTACAGACGACAAAATAATTTTCCGAACGCGCATGTTTGGCGCCGCACATTCCGGCGTCTTCAACCGCCGCCGTTATGCTGTCCGCAAGCGCCTCTCCATATACGCTGCCTCCGCCGTAAAAGCACTGAAAGCCGTTCATGGACGCATCGTCATCATAATAATTGCAGTGCACGCTTACGAATATATCGGCCCCGCTGTTATTCGCCAGTTCCACTCTGTCTTTCAGCGATATAAACGTATCGTCAGACCTTGTCTCTATTACCTCGGCCCCGCAGCTTTCAAGAAGCGCCTTTAGCTTCTTTTCTACCCCAAGATTAATTTCCTTTTCCGTACTGCCCATAGCGGAAGTTCCGTCGTCCTTGCCTCCATGGCCGGCGTCGAGAACTATCGTAAGCCCGGACAGCTCCGTTCCGGAATACTTTATGTGGCCTGCATTACCATCCGGTCCGCCATACGACGAGTCCTTGCCGTCCGCATTACTGCCCGTATCGCTATACATCCCGCCCGCGCCTTCTTCACCACCGAACTTTACGCTCTCGGCATTGACCGCCTTGTCTTCATCCGATTTTCCCAGACGCGATGCGACGCATGCCACAACTACGACAATCCCGACAACGATGGCCCATTGAATAATCTCTACCGTCAAATTTCTTTTGTATTTCATACAATCCCCTCTCCCACTATACTTATAACACTAACAACACAGACTAAATAATAATCGGTCTTAAATATGGAATTCCTCCGTTTACAAATTAATTATAGACGAATTATAGCCGCCAGTTGTTAATTAACTGTAAAATTGATATCAAATTTTTAATCCGCTTTTAAATGCGCCGACATTAACTGCCAGCCTAAAATAAGAAAAATAAATTGTCTTTTAATTTATAGTATGTTATGATATTGATGAAATTTACCTTTGTGTCAATGACATATTTTTATTTTTTATAAGCTTATAAGCTATCAGTTCACTTGGGAGGAAGTTATACATATGGAAACGCAGAAAAAAAGCGGTGGCAGAACAATACGTTTTATAATAGGCAGCTTTTTCATCCTTGTTATAATCAGCATAGGCGCTTTTATAAGCCTTGGACGCTATATGAGCGTAGTAACGCAAAAATCGGTCGACGAGATGGGCGGTCTGTATATGACGGGTATTAACGCGCATATAACCGAGCATTTCAGAACTCTTATTAATCTAAAACTTGACCAGGTCGAGACAGTTGTAAAAGTTGTCGCGCCTGATTTTGATACGAAAGAAAAGTTATATGACGAATTAGTATACAGGTCGAACGCCAGAAACTTTAATTATCTGGCCCTCTACTCTGAAAACGGACAGTTTGAGATGCTTTCGGGCGAATCAGTCACGCTTGACGACCCTGAGCCATTTTATAATTCCATGTTGAATAATGAGAAAAAAGTCGCCGTGGGAACCGACGAATCCGGCGATAAGATAGTAATGTTCGGCATTCAGGCCAATTATCCAATGCTAAGCGGCGAAAAAAGTATAGCAATAGTAGCCGCGGTTCCTATAGACTATATCAGCACAATGCTCAGCACCGAGGAAGAAGACGCGCTATTAACTTCGCATATCATAAGACATGACGGCAGCTTCATTGTAAGTGATTTGGGCGAGGAATACTCAAGCTATTTTGACAGTCTCTATGACCGATATGAACATGACGACAATAAGAAAATAGAGTCTTATATACAGGAACTTTCCGCATCCATGGACAGAAAGGAAAGCTTTTCCGTCAAGATGGACTTTGACGGCAGCAGCCAGAATATATATTGTACGCTTCTGCCGTATTCCGAATGGTATCTCGTAACCGTACTTCCATACGGAATACTGAATGAGACTGTTGATGAGATGAACCGTGAGCGTACGTCCGCCACACTGCTTGTCAGCTTAATAATTCTTTTAGTACTGCTTATAATATTTTATTTTTATTACAAAATGTCACAGAAGCAGCTCAGGGAACTTGAGATTGCACGCCAGGACGCCATGGCCGCTACCAAGGCAAAGTCTGCGTTCCTATCGAATATGAGCCATGATATCCGTACCCCGATGAACGCAATCGTGGGTATGACCGCAATTGCGACTACACATATCGACGACAAGGAATATGTACGCAACTGCCTGAAGAAGATAACCCTGTCAGGCAAGCATCTGCTCGGACTTATAAACGACGTGCTTGATATGTCAAAAATCGAGAGCGGAAAAATGACGCTTACGGAAGACCGCATTTCCCTCAGGGAGGTAATAGAAGGAATTGTCGGAATCGTACAGACGCAGATTAAGGCGAAATCACAAAATTTTAACGTGCATATAGACAACATAAGCGCAGAAGAAGTATACTGTGACAGCGTGCGTCTGAATCAGGTACTTTTGAATCTTCTGTCCAATGCCGTAAAATACACGCAGGAGGGCGGAACCATACAGCTTAGGCTGTTTCAGGAGGAAGCCCCGTCTGAAAAAGGCAGTAACTACATCCGCACGCATATTATAGTCAGCGATAACGGAATCGGCATGACGCCGGAATTCCTGAATCAAATCTTTGACTCGTATTCAAGGGCCGACAGTAAACGCGTGCATAAAACCGAAGGCGCCGGGCTTGGTATGGCAATCACAAAATATATTGTAGATGCAATGAAAGGAACTGTCACGGTACAGAGCGAACCTAATAACGGTACGACATTCCACGTTATTCTTGATTTGGAAAAAGCTCCCGAACAGGAAATCAACATGGTTCTTCCCGCCTGGAAAATGCTTGTGGTAGACGACGATGAAATACTGTGCCGCACTGCGGTTGACGCCCTTCAGGACATCGGTATACAGGCTGACTGGACGCTTAGCGGAGAAAAGGCGCTGGAGATGGTTAAAAAACATCACCTGATGCGCGACGATTACCAGATAGTACTGTTAGACTGGAAACTTCCGGGAATGGACGGTCTCTATGTCGCAAAACAAATACGCCAGATTATAGATGTGGATATGCCAATTATTCTCATATCGGCATATGACTGGAGCGAATTCGAAGATGAGGCAAGAGCGGCGGGTATCAACGGATTCATATCGAAACCACTGTTTAAGTCTACCTTATTCCACGGACTTAAGAAATATATGGGCGTTGAGGATAACATTGACGAAATATTGTCCGATTCGGAATTATCGGGACGACACGTACTCGTTGCGGAAGATAATGATTTGAATTGGGAAATATTAGATGAACTCCTGTCTGATATGGGCATGAAACTTGAACGCGCGGAGAATGGCCAGATGTGCCTTGAGAAATTCAATGCATCCGACCCCGGATTTTATGACGTTATACTTATGGACGTCCGCATGCCTATTATGAACGGATATGAATCTACAACTGCCCTCCGCGCATTAAGCCGTCCTGACGCACAGGACATTCCTATTATAGCAATGACTGCCGATGCATTTTCCGAGGATATCAAGCATTGTCTTGAATGCGGTATGAATGCGCATACGGCAAAACCTATTAACCTTGATGAACTGTTATCATTGTTAAAAAAATATATCCTCCGATGAAATTGTCGCGTAATCTTATATTTCAATTTTGTCCACGCTCCGGGGAGGAATTATATTTTGGAAAGCTTTATATTCAGTTTAAATGCAACCATACCGGTTTTTTCAATCATTATAGTCGGTAATCTCCTGAAACGCCTGGGGATTATCGACTCCGCTTTTTCTAATACCGCAGAAAAATTCGTGTTCAAGGTATGTCTTCCTTGTCTTTTGTTTCAGGACCTTACCGGAACGGATATAAGAAATAACTTTGACCTGTCGTATGTGTCTTTCTGTTTCCTGTCAACCCTTGCCTCAATTATAATCATTTGGATTGTAGGCAAAAAAATAATACGCGACAAGTCAATTGTCGGCGCATTTGTGCAGGGTTCATACAGAAGCAGCGCCGCAATTCTCGGCGTGGCGTTTATACAAAACATATATGGCACTTCAGGAATGGCGCCCATTATGATTATCGCCTCGGTTCCGCTTTACAACATATTTGCCGTAATTATACTTACTATTGAAAGCAATGAGAAAAGTAAAGATTCGACCGTGAAAAGGGCTGTCGCCGGAATTATTAAAAACCCTATTATTATAGGTATTGCCGCCGGTCTCACGGCATCTTACCTAAACATAGAACTACCAAGAATGATTGACAAGTCAATTTCAAATCTTGCCGTCATGGCATCTTCTCTCGCACTGATATCACTCGGAGCATCCTTTGAGGGAAAGAAGGCCCTTGCAAAAATCAAACCTACGGCGGCGGCTTCCATGATTAAACTAATTATACTTGCCGCAGTTTTTCTTCCGGTTGCGGTATATCTTGGATTCCGCGACCAGAAACTAATAGCAATTGTAATCATGTTCGCATCACCGTGTACGCCGACCGCTTACATTATGGCAAAAAACATGCACGGTGATGAAACACTTGCAGGAAGTATCGTCGTTGCGACTACTTTCTTTTCCGCAATAACAATGACAGGATGGATATATCTTATGAAATCACTTGCACTGATCCGTTAAGCACCGGTGTTCCCATTCAGTTACACCCATCCAAATTATAATCCTTTTGTTTCAGAACTTTCCGCCGCCTCCACCGTGGCTTCTGCCGGATGACGACCTATGCGTGCGTGAACCTCCTCCGGAAGATGAAGAAGACGTCTGCTTGGGTCTGGCGCGCTTTGTGACATTAGAATATAAATATATATCCCTGCTGTCCTCCACTTTCATACTTCCGGTCACTATATATTCTGCCGCCGTTTTTCGTGCCCGGACCGACTTTAACTGTCCCATAAAAACGCTTACCACAATAATGGCTATTATAAGACCTGCAAGCACGGACCCTCCTACTATTAACAGAGCGTTGTAAGTTTTAGGCATATTCCCTTCGTCATAGGGTTTATCATTTCTTGCATGCGTTACGAACCTGTCACAGTCGTCAATAAACGTATCAAATGCCGCGGCATAATTACCGTTACTCAAATCCGGTAAAAATCTGTCCGATAAGTACTCTATACCCGCATCGGTAACTGCGGTTACTCCATATCCGGTAGTGGAAATGTGCCAGTCCCTGTCCTCCATGCTGACTAAGAGCAGTATACCGTCTCTGCTGTCATTATATCCATAGTTGTGGTAGTCATAGTAATCGTCGGCAAAGTCCTCAGGATATGAAGCCCCGATAGAATCCATCGTAACAATTACAATCTCAAACTTCTGCTTCTCACTGACACTGTCAAGCTTACCGCGTATTTTTTCCTGCTCGTCTCCACTCAAAAGACCGGCCTCGTCGACAAGTCTTACGTCATGAGGTTCTTTGGCCATAATAACGCCTGAAGGTATCAGTATGGCAATAAGAACAAGCATCAAACAAAATAGTTTCTTTTTCATTATCTCTGGCTCCCCCCGTCTATAACAAATACCATCCAAGCGATATAAGCGCCACAGCAGCAGCCGAAACTCCTCCCCAGACACCGAGCAGCCATTTTATCAGGGAACCCTTATCCAGCGGAAGGTTTCCGACAAACTTTCCGGTCTGCCCGTTCATTGCAAATGTATATTTTTCGCCTTTCCATGTCGTATTGAGAATCCACACGGGGTATAACGCATAGCTTGCATTCGTGCCTGACAAACTTATGTTGCTATCCTCAGTCATTACCGACGAATAGCCGGTAACTGTTGACGCAAATGATTTCTCCGTACTGCTCTTAATCCTTTTGTTGACTCTATCAATATTTTCCTCCTCGGACACATCATATTTGTCGGCAAGGTAACCCGCAAGGTATGCTGTCTGGAACGGCACAGCTTCTTCAAAGTTATACGGCTCTATAGATTCCATCATTTCGTCGTCCATCTTCTGTGAGCCGTCCGCCGGAACACGTGCAAACGATAGGTTTCCGCTTCTGTACACCGAAAAATATTTTGTCTGGGTGTAGTTATAATCAGAATCGCTCCATGTATGTATCTTCGTGGCCTTATACCGTATATGTGCATTGGCGTCCGCATCAAACAGCCAGAACGGCACGTATATGCCCCTCACCTCGTCAATATGGTTCTGGCTCTTGAATACTTTCGGCAGGAGCTTCTTACCCTTTAGATGTTTGGACATACCTTCAATCGCCGCTTTTTTATCAAGTTTGAACGGTATTACGTAATCAGGTTTTAACTCGCCTGCAAGCATTCCTTTTACTATTATAGGATTGTCACAGAACGGACATTTTGACGCCGCCATAACGGCGTCGCCTACAACCTCTCCCCCGCACGACTCGCACATATATACACGTACGGCGTCCCTCTCGTCAGCGTTCCATTCGCCTCCCATAGCCGTATCCCAGTTCATGTTGTCGGGCGAGGTCATTTTTAAGTCTTCATCATATTTTTTAAGCGCCTCAAGTTCAAACTCGGTGTCGCAAAACGGACATTTCACATTCTGGACGGCCGTATCAAATGCTATAGCGCCACCGCAGTTTGGACATTTATATTCTATCTGGTCAGACATTTCATCACATCCTTACATTACGGTCTCTTGGCGCCGCACTGCGAGCAGAATTTGCCTTCATTCACTTCGCCGCATGTACATGTCCACGGCCCGTCAGGCTTCTTTGCTCCACATTCCGGACAGAACTTGCCTGTATTAACTGCTCCGCACTTACAGGTCCATGTACTGTCTTCCGGCTTCTTAGCCCCGCATTCATTACAGAACTTTCCTGTATTGACAGTTCCGCATGCACATGTCCATCCGGTCGTATTCCCGGCCGCCGGAGCGGCGGCTGTCTTTTGCTGTGTTACCTGAGGCTGTGCCGACGGCTGTGAATCCTGCTGATTTCTTCCCATGGCAAACAAATCATTGGCGTTTGCTCCTTTTCCTTGGCCCATAGCCATTCCCATTCCCATAAATCCGGTCATTGCGCCGGCCTGATTCGAAGCGGCAGACGTCATAGCCTCCGCCTGCGCTCCCACAAGAGTCGCCGCCGCCATATTAGGATCTCTGAGTATTGCCGTCTTTTGCGCATTTTTAATAAGCTCCTGGTCCTCTTCCGGCAGAGTGATCGGATTCAGGGCAACCGTCACAACTTCAAGTCCCCTTATCTCGGACCATTTCTTTGACAGCGCCTCATTCATGGCGCCGGCTATTTCCTCAGCATGCGCCGGCAGCGCGCTCGGCCTGATTTCCAGCTCAGATATCTTTGCAAATGCAGGCTGAAGCGCGCTGACAAACTCCGTCTTAAGCTGTCCCGCTATCTGGTCCTTCGTATATTCATGCTCGACATTACCACAGACATTAGCATAGAACAGGAGCGGGTCCGCTATTTTATATGAATATACTCCGTTACATCTCACGGATACGTCGATGTCAAGACCTATATTTCTGTCAACTACCCTGAACGGAATAGGGTTTGGCGTACCAAATTTATTGTCTATAAGTTCTTTCGTATTGAAATAATAGACTCTCTGGTCCTTGCCCGTATCTCCGCCATATGTAAATCTTTTACCGATTGTCCGAAATGTGTTCATAATCCCTTCGCCAAGACTGCCCGAAAATATGGAAGGCTCTGTCGAACTGTCAAATGTAAACTGCCCCGGTTCAGCGCATACTTCGACAATCTTACCCTGCTCGACAATTATCATACACTGTCCGTCCGCAACCGCTATTCCTGAACCGTTGCTTATAATGTTATCGTTTCCCTTTGTGTTGGATGAGCGCGACGTCATACGTTTCTGACCCTTTACGACAAGAACATCGTTTGAAATTGAGTCGCAGTAAAAAAACTCTTTCCACTGGTCGGCTAACGCTCCGCCGGCTGCTCCCGTTATTGCTTTAATTAATCCCATACTTTCTCTCCTATTCTCCTATTCTGGTAATTGATTCCTGCGTACGCAACAATCCTAAGCGTCCGGTGGACGCTGTCACAGCATACTTTTTATATTTTCGATAGTGACAGGCTTCGAGTAATGATAGCCCTGGTGCCAGTCAGCATTAAACTTAGAGAGGTATTCCCTGACCTCCTCATTCTCAACGCCCTCTATGCACACCTCAAGGTTCGTCGTATTGGCAAAACTTACAATAGACTCAACAATAGCCTGATTGAACGGTTTATTTTTAATATCCCTTACAAACGACATATCTATCTTAAGCTCGTCGACCGGCAGCTCAAGCACAACATTCAAAGACGCATTGCCCGTACCGAAATCATCCATTGCAACTTTGATTCCTCTTGACTTAAAATATTCTATCTCACTTTTCAAAAATCCGATATCTAACATTCGGCATCTCTCGGTGAGTTCAATACAGAAATGTTCATGCGGGAAATTATAATCATCGAGAATACCAAGCAGCGTTTCCCTGAACTCGCACCGCTCTATCTGCGCCGCCGATACATTTACATTAATAAAGAACTCCGGTTTCTGCCGCAGCACCTCGGACGCATCCTTGACCGACTGCCTTATTATCCAGTTTCCAAGTTCAAATATACACGGGTCTTCTTCCAGCCAATCTATAAAAACTCCCGGCGGCACAAGCCCATACGGCTCCTTCTTCCACCTTACAAGCGCCTCCATACCCTTTATATCTCCGCTCGAGGCCTCCACAATCGGCTGGTAACTCATAAAAAAACCTTCACATTCCTTCAGCGCGCACTGGTGTATTACACTTATTAATTCAATCTCATCGCTTCCGTTCGTTGAAAATGAATCATTGGACATTACGAGTCCGCCATGATGTTCATGTCTGGACATATCAAGCGCATAGGTCAGTCTGCTCTTAACCGAATTGGCGTCGTCCATATAACCCTCAAGCAATACTGCGCCGGCTGAAATCTTAAGCGGAACTTTTTTATCGTCTATACATATATCATTCGACATTGCCCTCATAATACGGCTATAAACTTCCGCAAGTTTTTCCTGCGAGATACTGTCGAAGCATACCGCGAACTTTGCGCCTGAAAGCCGGTATACTTCAGCTTTCTTTCCGACTATCTCAGTCAGTTTCTCCGCCACGTTATGCAGTACTTTATTCGCATATTCCGAGCCATATATTACATTTATATTGCAAAAACGGTCTAATCCAATCTTTAACAGAACGGCCCCGTTTTTTTCTTTTATATATTTTTTAATCTTTTTAGTAAATACCTCTTCCGTATGCAGTCCCGTAACCGAGTCTATATCTTCCAAAATATCATGTTTTATAAACATCGTAATAAGCGTCACAGGCTTTCCTTCATTGTCATACATAAACATCGTACGCGCGGAAAACCTTGTATAGCTCTTATCATTAAGCATCACCCTGTACTCAATCGGAAATTCATGGTCCTTTCCCCTAAATCTGTCCGCAAAGCCTTTGCGGTACATCTCCAAATCATCTTTATGTACTTTTAAATCCGTTTTCTCTTCTGCAAATTTTGAATAGCTCCCATCAAGTCCAAATAAATCTACTGCCTTCTCAGACCACCATGTCACCTTTGTGTCAAGTCTTGTGATTGAAATACACGACCTTCTCGATAATCTAAATATACTGTCTATAAGCTCCGGTGTTTTCTGTCCGATATCTTTCCAAAAATCATTATGCATCAACGAAATTCACCTGCCTTTAAATCATTAAAATGTTAATATATTATATTATATCATATTTTAAATATATTATATGATATAAATATAGTTTTTTTCTTTTTAATTTGTAAAGTTCAAACTTATTTCGCGTAAATATATTCTAATAACACACTCATTTAAAACGCTTAACGATATACTTCGCCGAATCCGTCAGCTCCGACTTGTTCCAGCCGGAAACTTTCGCGCACCCGGCTTTGATAAACGCCGACGTCTCATTCTTATTAGACAGGTTCCATGCGGCGTAACTGATTTTGTTTTTATCAAGGAATTCAAACCATTTTTTCGCCTCTCCCTTATTGATTCCGCCGCTTCCGGACGCGTCGCATATGCCAAACTCCGTAACAAACAGCGCAAGTCCGCTATCAAGCGCCTTCTGTGCTTTCTGTCTCAGGAAGTCGCCGTGTGTCGCCGCATAAAAATGAAGGGAATACATTATATTTCCGTATTTGGACGATATCTTATCTGCAGCTGCAATATCAACGTCCTGCGACCAAGTCGGGGTACCGGTAATAATGACGGCGTCTTTGTCATATTTGCGAATCTTTTTTATAACCTTTACAGCATATTTTTTAATATCCTTCCACTGTACGCCGCCGTTCGGTTCATTACATATCTCATATATTACATTGCTGTTGTCCTTATATTTCTTTGCCATCTTCTTAAAGAATGAAAGAGCTTCCTTTTGATGAACCGTGGGATTACCGTCGCTTAATATATGCCAGTCTATAATAACATACAGGCCGGCGTCAGTTGCGAAGCGCACGCCGTCGTCGACAAGCTTCTCCAGTTTCTTTTTGTTTTCGGCGTCGCCGGTACAGTAGCCGTTGTATTCGGCGGTGTACATGGCAAGCCTCACGACATTGATTCCCCACTTTTTTTTCATATAGCCGAAAGATTTCTCATTGACATACTCCGGAAACCACGACAGTCCGTGCGTACTGATTCCTTTTAGCTGAACCGCTTTTCCGCTTCCGTCGACAAGCTGCGTCCCCTTCACATGCAATGGCGAAAGTCCTGCCGCTGACGCATCTTTCTTCCCAATACACAGCATCGCGGCAAACAGTGCCACAAGCAATACACATACCGCGGTTCTCCTGCCGCGCCAGCCATCGCATTTACTAAAAATGTCTCTCATTTCATTCTTCCTTTCTGACTCCATTTCCTTACAATCCTGCCAATCTTTCGAACCATCGGTATCAATATCAATTACTTAAATAAACTCCCTCATCCTGTTTAAAACAGCATATTTCTCATTCGGCAGTACTTCATGCGCGGCGTCCTTTACTTCTTGTCTGGCGCCAAATACCGCGCAGCCGTATTCCGCACATTTCATAAGGCCGATATCGTTTAAGTTATCGCCGAACGTCATTGTCTCATACCTTGTAATACCAAGCTTTTCCTGAAGTTTTATTACGGCATTCCCCTTATCTACGTCATCCCTTATAAAATCAACCCAGTGTTTTCCGGCCCCCATCACGCTAATCTTACTTTCAAAATGGCTTTTTGCAGCGCCGGACGCAACGGCCGCGTCAATTCCTCGGGTGAACATCGCAAGCTTAACAATCGGTTCTTCAATCGCAAGAACGTCATCAACACACTGCAGGTCTATGCTGTAGCCATATCGAATCCAGTCTATGAATTCCTGATCCGTGCTTTCGGAATACGAATTCATCTCAGTCGTGACAAGGATATTGCTTCCCGACACGCTTCGTATATATTTTACAACGTCCGCAACAGTTTCCCCATCTATCGCATAGCTCACTATCGTCTGTCCTTTCTCCGTAACGCATGCGCCGTTATTCGATATAAATACCGCTTCGTCTTCCAGTTCGGGAAAAACGCCGAGTATGCTCTCGTAAGACCTTCCGCTCGCAAACGCAAATGTTATTCCCTTTTTAATCAGGCTCCTTACCGCTTCCGTTATCTGCGGGTGCGGCTCGGAAGTTCCCTCCGTGAGGAGGGTTCCGTCAATGTCGGTTACTATTAGCTTTATCATTCTACATACCTCGTTTAATATTCATCATTCTTTTAATCACACTTTCTTCAAGTCAAATCCAAAATAATCCACGGCATTATTATAGGATATTCCTTTTATCACAGTTGACAGAAGAATATCGTCATCAGGGTATTCGCCGTTTTCAACCCATCCGCCGACTATACGGCACAATATTCTTCTGAAATAGTCATGCCTCGTATATGACAGAAATGAGCGTGAATCCGTCAGCATTCCCACAAAGTTACCGAGCGCGGACGTGCTCGCAAGCGATTTTATCTGGTTAACCATACCGTCAAAATGGTCGTTGAACCACCAGGCTGAGCCGTGTTGGAGCCTGCCTCTCAATCCGCCCTGAAAACATCCTATTATAGTTCCAATTACCGCATTGTCAGCGGGATTTAGGGAATACAGTATTGTCTTTGGAACGGCGTCCTGAACCGCAAGCGCATTTAAAAAGTCTGCAAGCTGGTCCGCCGGGGTATAATTGCTTATACAGTCAAATCCAGTATCTGCCCCGACCCTGTCAAACATATATGTGTTATTGTCGCGCTTACATCCGTAGTGGAGCTGCATTACCCAGCCCCGCCTGTCATACTCAGCGGCCATTCTTAACATAAATGCCGTTTTATACTTCATACATTCCAAGTCACTGAGCGCGCATCCGCGCAAAGCTTTTTTGAATATATCACATATCTCGTCCTCTTTCGCCGGATTATACATAACATATAACAGCCCGTGATCGCTTACTGTACAGCCATTTTCCGCAAAATAATCCATCCTCTTATCAAGCGCCGCGTACAGAGAATCCATATCTGTTATTTCAATACCTGCCGCGTCCCCAAGCATGCGCAAATATTCCGCAAAATCCGGCTTCTCAATGTTCATCGCCCTGTCAGGCCTCCACGCTGGCAGAACCTGCACGTCAAACGTATCGTCGGCCGAAAGCTTTCGATGCCATTCGAGCGAATCTGCCGGGTCGTCAGTCGTACATATAAGCTTTACATTTGACTTCCTAATAATATTCCTTACCGAAAATTCTTTCGTCCGAAGCTTATCATTACAGAGATTCCATACTTCATCGGCGGTTTCCCCATTCAAATTACCTTCGAAACCAAAGTAATATCTAAGCTCTAAATGCGACCAGTGGTACAGGGGATTTCCGATAAGAAGCGGCATGATTGAAGCCCACTTCCTGAACTTGTCGTAGTCGGCCGCGCCGCCCGTAATATATTTCTCATCTATGCCGCACGTCCGCATCTGGCGCCACTTGTAATGGTCCCCGCCAAGCCAGACCTGCGCGATATTGTCAAACTGCCGGTCCTCGTATATCTCCTGCGGGTTTATATGGCAATGATAATCAATTACAGGTATCGCTTCCATATCTGCATAATTTTTATATAACCGTTTTGCCGTATCGGAATTAAGCAGAAAATCCCTGTCCATAAATGGTCTCATAATTTATTCTATCCTTTCTACTTTTTTTTATATCGCTGTATTTCACTGTTATCTTTTAACCTATTTTCTTACCATTACCCTTTTGCCCTATTTTTGCGCTTCTGTCATTATCCCAAATGCTTCTTAAGCGCGTCCCGTACCGCGCCTTTGCCCGCAATCTCCTCGGCGAACAGCGCTTCGATGTTTTCACCTATACCGGCGTCATAGAGGTTGCATCCGAATATGGATTCATTCGAAAGGATTGCACGAAGCTTATCTCCGACGCTTTCGGGCTCGCCGATTCTTACGCCGTCAAGGCTCTGACGCAGTTCGTCAAGCATTGGGTCGGGCGACAGCTCAAACGAATTGCCGTTATCGTCAACCGCAAGCAGATAGCGAAGCCACCCCGCTATTGCAAGCGGTATATAACGAAGGCTCTCTGCGGTGCCGTATTTATTTACGTATGCTTTTACAGTCTCTCCGTAACGTATACCGACTTTCTGCGAAGTGTCGCACGCAATTCTCTGCGGCGTATCCGGTATGAATACATTCGTAAGACGCTCCTCAATAACCTCCCTGACAAAATCGTCCGGCGAAAGTATTCCGGGGTCGCACACGACCTTCATTCCCTCGACAGGACCTATTCCATTCACAAGTTTTACAAGCTCCTCATCTTTCATCTCGGCGGCAATAGACGTATAACCGAGCATACAGCCGTATACCGCAAGGGCGGTATGGAGCGGATTGAGGCATGTCGTAACTTTCATCCTCTCGACCTCATTTACCGTATTCCTGTCCGTCATATATACGCCGCCCTTTTCAAAAGCGGGCCTGCCGTTAGGAAAATTGTCCTCAACGACAAGATACTGCGGGCCCTCCGCATTTACAAACGGCGCAATGTAAGTATTCTTTGCCGTTATTACAGGCTGCATATTCTCAACGCCGGACTTCTCAAGCATATCCGCAATATCGGTGCTCGGACGCGGCGTAATTTTGTCTATCATCGTCCACGGAAACGAAATAACGTTCTCGTCAGTTATATAATCAACAAATTCCTGCGGAACATATCCCGCACTTTTCCACTCATTTGCAACAGTGAGTACGGAATTCCTAAGTTTTTCGCCATTGTGCGAGCAGTTATCCATACTGACAACGGCAAGCGGCGCCGCGCCGTTTTTATAACGTTCATATAACAGCGATGCAACTACGGCCATCGCACATACCGGCCTGTCAGGACCGTTTTCAATATCAGGCTTTACATATGGAAGATAAGCGCCGTCGCTTCCCTTGAGCGCATATCCTTTCTCCGTTATCGTAAAAGACAGCATCTGAAGACCGCTGTCTTTGAATATCTCAACAAGGCGGCTCCATGAAGCCTCATCCTTTCTGTCAGCCGGAACAGCCTCCGCAAGAGAGCCGACAACCTTTTTCTCAGTCGTTCCGTCGGCTTTGAGCGTAACCGCGAGAACAAGGTTATCGTACGGCTTATATATCCTGTCAATTATCTCATAGTCGAACGTCTCCGCACAAATAATTCCGGTGTCCGCCGCACCGCAGCTAATAAGTTTATCCTGTATTCCGCCTATAAATATACGAAATATATTTCCGACTCCGAAATGTACCCATTTGGGGGCCGCAGTTGTGTTCTCCTTTATTTTATCAATATCATAGCCCGGTATTTCAATTCCGGCGCTCTCCCACTCAGACTTATTTTTAAGACCTTCCAATGTCAACTTCATTTTGCGCACCTGACCTTTCACTTAAATACTTAAACATAGATATCACATATAATATTGTTTATACAAACTGCTTCAATATATCTTCTGCCAAGACCTTCCTGATTTCTACCTCTGCACACGGCCTGAACCGTCCCCGTCCGCAAGGTTTTGCACTTCATTTCTTGTAACAAGGTTAAAGTCTCCCGGAATTGTATGCTTGAGCGCGGACGCCGCAACGCCGAATTCAAGCGCCTGCTTCATGTCTTTTCCATCCAGAAGCCCGCAAATCACTCCGGCCGCAAACGAGTCTCCGCCGCCTACCCTGTCAACGATAGGATGCACGGAATATGTCTTAGAGTGATAAAACTCCCTCGTAGCCCCGTCCATAATACATGCCGACCATCCGTTGTCGGAGGCAGAGTAAGACTGTCTGAGCGAGCTTACTATATACTTGAAGCCAAACGCATCCGCCATGCGGTTGAATATCTCCTCGTATCCCGCAAGATTAAGCTCACCCTTTGTCACATCCGTTGATTCGGCTTTGAAGCCGAGAACCTTCTCGGCGTCTTCCTCGTTGCCTATACAAACGTCAACATACTGCATAAGTTCCGTCATGACCTTTTTTGCTTTCTCGCTCGTCCACAGTTTCTTGCGGAAATTAAGGTCTACAGATACCGTCACTCCCGCTTTCTTTGCCGCCCGAAGCGCATGCTTCGTAAGCTCTATGGCGCTGTCCGATATGGCGGGCGTTATGCCCGTAAAATGAAACCACTCCGCCTGTTCAAATATGCCGTCAAAATCAAATTCCTCAGGCTTTGCCGTGGCTATGGAGCTGTGCGCCCTGTCATACACGACGTTGCTCGCCCGCATTGCCGAGCCCGTCTCCAGATAATATATTCCAAGCCTCTCGCCGCTTCTGGCTATGTACTCGCATCCGACATTATGTTTTCTCAGCGCTGCGACCGCACACTCCCCAATCGGGTTGTCGGGAACCGCGGTGACATATTTTACGTCGTAGCCATAATTCGCGAGCGATACCGCCACATTGGCCTCCCCTCCGCCATAGCACACATCAAATTCATCCGCCTGAATAAACCTCTCGTTCCCCGGCGTGGACAGACGAAGCATAATCTCGCCCATCGTAACAACTTTTTTTCCCATAGCTTAACTCTCCTAATCTGATTATTTTATAAAATCCTGATACTTATTCTTAGAGCATGTTTGAAATAAGCGGCAAAACACTATTTGAACACGTCAGCACTTGATTTTACGCAGTAAAATCTTAGTACTGCTACGTGTGAAATAAGCGCGAGCGTATGTTTCGATGAATAGGATAATCAAGTCCCAAACTCGCTCAGCTCAAGCCCTTCGTTGCGCTCGAGCACCGTTTTAATACTCCACGGATGCGTGAACAAAAGCAGCGGGCGGCCTTTGAGGTCCTTAATACGCTTCGTATCCGAAGTTACCGAAAGCGAGGAAACGTCGGTGCCGTCATTTTTTATCCATCTGATATGCTCATATGGAAGCTGTTCCATCCTTATGTCAACGCCGTACTCGTTCTCAAGGCGGAATTTGAGCACGTCAAACTGAAGCACGCCCACAACCCCGGCAATTATCTCTTCCATTCCTGTATTATATTCCTGAAATATCTGAACTGCTCCCTCGAGGGCAATCTGTTCGATTCCCTTAATGAACTGCTTGCGCTTCATCGTATCAACCTGTCTGATTCTCGCGAAATGCTCCGGCGCAAACGTCGGTATTCCCTCATACGCGAACTTCTTTTTCGGCGAGCAGACCGTGTCCCCTATCGCGAATATGCCGGGGTCGAACACACCGATAATATCTCCCGCGTACGCCTCCTCTACGTGTTTCCTCTCCTGCGCCATCATCTGCTGCGGCTGCGTAAGCTTAATTTTCCTGCCGCCCTGAACATGATAAACCTCGTTCGACGCGTCAAATCTGCCCGAGCATATTCTCATAAATGCGATTCTGTCGCGGTGCGCCTTATTCATATTCGCCTGAATCTTAAATACAAACGCCGAAAAGTCCTCGTCAAACGGGTTGATAATTCCGGCGTCGCTGCTGCGCGGCAGCGGCGTAGTCGTCATTTTAAGAAAATGTTTCAGAAATGTCTCCACGCCGAAATTCGTCAGCGCCGAGCCGAAAAATACCGGCGAAAGTTCACCGCCCTGCACCCTCTCGAGGTCAAATTCATCACTGGCCCCGTCAAGGAGTTCTATATCCTCCAGAAGTTTTTCATGCAGCGGCGGCGAAAGAAGCTCGTCAAGTCCGGTATCGTCAAGGCCCGTCTCGACCGCCTCCGTCCTGTGGCCGTTGTCGCCCTGTATGAATCTTGATATAATTCCGCTCTGCCTGTCATAGACCCCCTTAAACGCCTTCCCGGAGCCTATCGGCCAATTTATCGGACAAGTCCTTATCCCGAGAACCGTCTCAATCTCATCAATCAGTTCAAACGGGTCGTTTGCCTCCCTGTCCATTTTGTTAATAAATGTAAATATCGGTATTTTTCTCATTACACAGACTTTGAAAAGCTTGATTGTCTGCGCCTCAACACCCTTGGAACCGTCTATAACCATGACTGCCGAATCTGCGGCCATAAGCGTACGGTAGGTATCCTCCGAGAAATCCTGATGCCCCGGAGTGTCCAGTATATTGATACACATATCGTCATACTCAAACTGCATAACGGACGAGGTGACGGAGATACCCCTCTCCTTCTCAATCTGCATCCAGTCCGAAACCGCATGCTTCGCAGCCTTGCGCCCCTTAACGCTTCCCGCGAGGTTGATGGCTCCTCCGTATAAAAGGAACTTCTCCGTGAGCGTCGTCTTACCCGCGTCCGGATGCGATATAATAGCAAATGTTCTTCTCCTGCTAATTTCATTTTTTAAATCTGACATAACAAACCTCTCTCAATCATACAATCCGCTTATATACACAAGCTTTACTTACATTTTTATTTTATATTAAATGATAAACAGTTTCTTTTACTGACCTTTTTATTGATTGCTATCTTCTTTATTGACATCTTTTTTATTGATAACTTCATTTATTGAAATCATCTTTAATTAATCTCTTCTTTTATTGCTATCTTCTTTTATTGACATCCTTATTTACTGATATCTTCATTTATTAATATTTACCTGTCTGCCAATATAATAGAATCCCCTGCACTCGTCAAGCCGGACATCAACTATACTTCCTATCAAATCCCTGCCGCCGTCAAAGTGTACAACCGTATTATTGCCAAGCCTTCCGGTCAGCATTCCTTCCTCATGGCTGTCAACCTCCTCGACAAGCACGGACATTGTCTGTCCCTCAAAACGCGCCGTGCGTTTTGCCGCAACTTCCTGCACAGTCTTTAACAGCCTGTCAAAGTTACGCGTAACAGCTTCTTTCGGAACCTGGTTTTCCATCGAAGCTGCCGGCGTTCCCGTCCTCCTTGAATACTGGAACGTAAACGCGCTGTCATAACCGACTTTTTTTACAACGTCAATCGTCTCGTCCACGTCCTCGTCGGTTTCTCCGGGAAAGCCCACAATCAAGTCAGTCGTTATCGAAATGTCGGGCATCGCTTTCTTTATCTTATCGACCAGCTCCAGATACTGCTCTTTCGTGTAGCGTCTGTTCATCTTTTTCAGTATACGGCTGCTGCCCGACTGGAGCGGCAGATGGATATGCCGGCATATTTTCTTTGACGCCGCCATGACTTCAATTAACTCGTCCGACAAGTCCTTGGGATGCGACGTCATAAAACGAATTCTCTCCAATCCGTCTATCTTCTCAATCTCTTTCAACAGCTTAGCAAATGTAATTTCCGTATCAAGATTCTTACCATAGGAATTGACATTCTGCCCAAGAAGCATAATCTCTATTACGCCGTCGTCCACAAGCCGCCGTATCTCGCTTATGATGTCGTCCGGCGTCCGGCTTCTCTCCCTGCCCCTCACATATGGCACTATACAGTAACTGCAGAAGTTATTGCAGCCATACATAATATTAACCCCGCATTTGAAATCATACTTTCTGTCAACAGGGAGCTCCTCAACAATCCTGTCCGCTTCTTTCCATATATCAATAATCTGCTCCCCGGACCGAAGCCTTGCATACAAAAGCTCGGCAAACTTAAATATATTATGTGTGCCGAACACAATGTCAACAAACTTGTACGACTTCCTTATCTTTTCTATGACATGCTCCTCCTGCATCATACAGCCGCATATTCCGATTATCATTTCAGGATTATTTTTTTTAACCCGCTTTAGCTGTCCGAGACGCCCATACACCCTCTCGTTGGCATTCTCACGCACGGTACAGGTATTGTACAGCACAAAATCGGCGTTCTCGCCCTCAGCCTCCACGAACCCTATTCTTTCAAGTATTGCTACTATTTTTTCGGAATCATGGAAATTCATCTGACAGCCGAACGTCTGGATAAAAAACGACGGACTCCGTCCAAGCCTCTCTTTTAGTCCGCTTACATACCCCCGGCATTTCTCCATAAAATAAAACTGCCTTGCAGGCTCGTCCAACGGCGGCTCGGAATTCAAATCTATTTTATTCGAATCAATATTATTACACATAGTTCCTGCCTTATATTCCCTTCTACTACAATATATTTAAGGTTAATACCCCTTACAGCCAGTAAGGAATTACCCATCTTGCTGCTTAAGCTGTTAGCGTTTCATGCTCATTATTTCAGTAATCAAGCGTCCTCTTTTCATAGAGAAGCACGGCGGCGGCAACGGAAAGGCACGATATAACGAGTGCGGCAGACGTCATTACAAGCCATTCCTTCCTATCATGCACGGAAAACGGATTCATCCATGACAGAGGCGAAACCCATTTGAGCCCGTCAAGGAATGCAAGTTTGGCCGAAAGGCCCGGATGCGGCTTTTTAAAATAATCCATCATCCAAAAAAGGACATCTCTTACCTTATACAAATTGCCGGCTGTTAGCGTACCGAAAATAATACAGTTTACAAACACCGAAGCCTGATTTTCATCTTTTCTCCTTTTATATATAGCATATACATATGTAAACGACAAAAATATAAATCCGGTTATAATTCCCCCATAAAGCATTGGAAGCATTTGCTTTATATGTTCGCCAATACCGCCCAATTTCATGCCGGCGGCAAAACCCATAAGCATCATGCCGGCAAACCAAAGTACGTATGACATAACAAAAGAGACGGCCGACGCTATATATTTTGAAATAATAATCTGCTTTCTTTTGTACAGCTGATTACACATAAAAAACAAAGAACCGTTCTTTTCATCTCTGGCAAGGTCGTAAAATACGTCATTGCACATATTCCAAATAATATATGCATTGGAAAACATAATAATAATCTTTATATAAAACCAATAGTTATAATACAGCTCTTTTTCAAGCCCAAGCAGTCTGTATGCGGGTTCCGGCAGCATATATATGTATCCCCCGAAGACTTTGAGCGCTTCAGAAGCAAACATACAGGCAAGCATACAGAACATGGGCGCCGCAAGACGCATAAGCACATCCCTGACTATATCCCCTCTTTTGTATCTCATCTCACGTCTCAATAAATATCCCATACTTACTCCCATCTTGAAAAGTCGGAATTAATCTCTTCCTCAAGCGTCATTTCTTCTATAAGGTAATCGTCGCACTCCAGTCTGCCCAGTATATGCGGAATACGTCTAATTTCGTAATCATACAGATACGAGGAACGTCCGTTCTTTGCGCCCAAAAAAGGACCAAGCGCATTCATGAAAGCTTCTGATTTGTTTCCCCCGACCGTTATAACGCGTTTTCTCATATCCCCGTCCGCGACATAACCGTCAGCTTTTACGCCGCCGTCCTTTATATATATATATCTGCCGCAGTATGTCTTAAGTTCCTCATACGAATCACATACAACCACAATTGCAGAATCCATACCATGGAAATCTTTTAGCAGGCCGTATATATCTGCCTTGACAGCCCCGCCCAGAAAATTTTGCGGCATGTTAAGAATCAAAAGCTCCGGCTTTGAACATAACGCCGCTATAATCTGCACAAGCTTATTGTCCTCAAACGTCATCTCAAGAAGCTTTTCATCCATATGTACATTAAACTTTCCGCATAACATTTCCTGCATCTTTATATCATAATTACCGGAAGCACCGGCAACCATAAGCATGTATTCGCCTGCTGTAGAATATTCATCCCACAGTATATCGTCCGGTATATATCTAACATCTCGCATGTCGCAGTTTACCTTCACACTACCCTTGTAGTCTCTGTTATATCCCATAATACAATGTATAAGGGTATGTCCCGTCTCAGTCTCGGGGGAAAAAATCACTGCAAAATCCCCCTTTTTTATATGAATATCAATATTATCAAGAATACATTTCTCATCCGATACCGCTGTCAGTCCGGTAATCTCTATCATTTGCCCCACTCCGATTTCACTGATTCTGTTTTTTACTCCACTGATTAATGATACCTTCTAATGCATGTACGGGCTATCAGCCTGCACATCGTCACAATGCTCTTGACCATATAATCCCATGTAAACGGCGCAAAGTAATCCGGACCCGAATACTCGTCAGACATGCGTTTTCTGATGTCTCCCCTGTAAACAATCTTTTCATCAAGTTCAGTCAGCAGGTCGTCAGGCTTATAACTCCAGTATGGTTTTTCCTGCAGATACCCAATCTTACCCATTACATATGCGACAAACTCTATACATGTAAATGCTTTATATGTGGCAAATCCCTTTGTAACCGGATATGTAAGAACCGAAAACAGATTATACATATAGTCGGTATTATCTAACATCTTTTCAATAATCGCCGCTATTTGTAAATATTCCTTCTCCGTAACCGGTACCCGGAATACGACTACCGGCACCTCGGCATTCCTGCCAAGAGTATATCTCTCAAGCGATTCCCTAACAAGTCTTCCGAGAAATACCGCATTATGCTGTGGCCTTGAAAAAGAATACACTGCGCCAAGGTTATCGTCAAGACTTACCGAAGCATGGTTATACTGCTGCCTGCCTATCCTTCTGATACACCTGGCAAACTTTGTCTGGGTTCTTGAAATCATTATATATACAGACCTGTCACGTATCTCTCCACACTCCAACTCAATCCACACCGCCTTTCGAAAAGAATGTGTTTTTTATTATACAACCAGCATACGCGCAAGTCAACGCCGCCCTGAATTTGGCATGGAAATATTGACATCACAGGCAAACGTAGTATAATTATTTATAGATAATTATACTATATATTCCATTGATTACTAATTGCCGAATACACCCCCTCGGGGGGATATGCACCCGCACGAAAATATAGAGACTTCTGAACGGCTGCATCTGCGCGCATACTCACGATGATATAGACGCCTCAAAACGGCCGTGCCTGGCGCGGTCGGCGATATGTAATCACTAACTATATACGTAATTATCATGTAGCAGACGGGGAGGTTTATTAATGAGCAAACAACAAAAACAGAACAAACAGGAAGGTATTGAAAAAAAATTAACAGCATCTATTTTCAAGGTATCAACCATTACGGCAGCGGCGGCAATTCTCGGAGTAATCGCACTGATTATCATATCGTTCCGATATTCTTACGCCCTGCAGAATTTCGGTTTTGCACAGGGAGATATCGGAAAAACAATGTTTACATTTGCCGATATCCGGTCGTCGCTCCGGGCTGCAATCGGATATGATAATGAAGACGCCATTCATACAGTAAAACAGCATCACGATGAAAGTAGAAACTTATTTGACGAGTATTTTTCACAAGTTGAAGACACAATTGTTTCATCTGACGGAAGGGCAACTTATGATGCAATCAAGTCTGAGCTCGACAGCTATTGGGCGCTTGACGACAAGATAATGGAATTAGGAGCCACAACGGACCGCGAGCTTTGCGTTCAGGCTCAGGAACTGGCTCTTACTGAATTAACGGACGCCTATAACAGCATTTATGACAAATTGGAAGAACTGTTGAACGTAAAGGTAAGCGAAGGTAATAGTATTGCCAGGACAATTGCAATTATTGAATGGATTCTTGTAGCGGCAATTCTGGTCATCATCGCAATAGCAATGACAATATCCACAAAAATTGGGCGAAAGATAGCAAAGAGTATCGCCGTTCCTTTGAAAAAATTGGGAGAGCGCCTGAAAACATTTGCAGCGGGCGACCTCGTTTCACCATTTCCGCTTATAGAAACCGGGGATGAAGTCGAGCTGATGGAAAAAGACGCACGGGAAATGGCCGATAATCTCGATACAATTATATTTGACATTGGTGAAGTGCTGGGAGAAATGGCCAAAGGAAACTATACCGTAAGGTCAAAAGTCTCAGAACGATATACCGGCGACTTTCAAAAACTATACGAATCCATGCGCGGATTAAGGGACCAGATGACAGAGACCCTCTTATCTATCGGCAATGCGTCAAACCAGGTATCCGCCGGTTCTAATGAATTAGCAAATGCCGCGCAATGCCTTGCGGAAGGCGCCACAGACCAGGCGCATGCGGTATCAGCATTACATACAGCTATTTCCGATATTACTGCGACAATGGAAAAGAGCGCGCAGGATGCGGATGATTCCTATATCAAATCAAAAGAATACGCCGACAGGGCGGAACAGAGCCGTCAGGAAATGGATACCATGATGAACGCCATGGAGCGCATCAACGACGCATCCACAAAAATCGGAGATATTATTTCTGAAATTGAGTCCATTGCGGCACAGACGAATCTCCTGTCTCTTAACGCCTCAATAGAGGCCGCCCGCGCAGGCGAGTCCGGGCGCGGATTCGCAGTTGTCGCAGACCAGATTCGGGATTTGGCGGACCAAAGCGCACAGGCCGCTATAGATACAAGGGAATTGATTGAGGCTTCCATCTGCGAAGTTTCCAAAGGAAACAGCGTTGCCGAACATGCGTCGAGCGCAATTGAGTCTGTAGTAGACGGAATCAAACAGATCGCTGACTTCTCCAAAAACCTGAAGATTATAATGGAGGACCAGGCCACAGCAATGCGGCAGGCCGAAATAGGTATCAACAAGATTTCCGGCGTCGTTGAAAGCAACGCCGCAACCGCTGAAGAAGCATCGGCAACGAGCGAACAGTTATCCGCACAGGCCGCAATGTTAGACCAGCTTGTTGGACAGTTTGAATTAAAAAAATAGAAGAATTGTCAGTTAAATATTCATACTTCATATATTAAATGGGCCGGATATGATAATCCAGCCCATTTTCAATATACCAAAACCCATATTGTATTATCCATTTACACAATTACACAACTCACATAGCTATTCTTTCTTAATCATCTGTAAAGGTGACTATATCAGTCAGGTCACATTGGAACAATCTACAATAACGTTCAATACTCAACAGTGTATAATTATGATTGTGCTTAAGACGCGAAATTTCTGCCGGATTGAAATTATAAGTATATTCCAAATCATATGTACTTATTTTTCTTGAGGCAAGCATTGCCCAGAAAGGCGAGTAATCAATCATCCATAATCCTCCGTATTTTTCCGGATAAACCTGTACCCCCAAACTTTGCATGCAGAATCTGCATAGTTTAGGTTTGTATACATTTATCTGCCTGTATCTATATATAATTGTATATTTTTATACCATTATTTTAACTTGCATATATGCAGGTTATTGTAGTACAGGCTCACCGATATTGTTTGATTACTCATACATAATGTAAGCGGGCAATTAAGATATAGGATTATAAAGAATTTCAAGAGGAAGTTTACGCCACATAACTTAAACTATAGCAACTGTAGTTAGTTGCATTCGCAACACGCACTCGGCGCGGAGAATGTCGCAAGCGACATT
>JAAVXK010000094.1 GCA_022790615.1 Lachnospiraceae bacterium | reverse complement strand
TCCGTCCTGAACAAGCGTCCACCGGACGCTTAGGACCGTTGCGTACGCGAGAATTAATCACAGGAGGCAAAACAAATGATAATAACCGACATATTGCATTTTAATATGTCATTCAATAACACTGTCTATTTTGATTCCATCATACTGTGATAAGTCAACAATCCGTCCGCCTTCAAACATAACGACAGGCTTTGCCCTCGAATCGGGGTTTATCTCCTTAATGCTCGCAACCATGCCGTTATTAAGATATACTTTTTTATTCAGATAACTATACAGTACTTTGTGAAGAAACGTCATTATGTATCTTGTCTCATACAATTCCAGACCTTCCTTTTCAAGAATGGCAACCACGTCAAACGGACACAGCGCGTCCCTGTAGACGCGGTTCGCCGTAAGCGCGTCATATACATCCGCTATGGCAATAACCTTTGAATATTTGTCAATCTTCTCGCCCACTATGCCAAGGGGATAACCCGTTCCATTGCATCTCTCATGGTGGAGCATGGCCGTACGTTTCACCTCGGGCGGCAGGATATCAATATGCTGCAACCTGTTAAAACCTGCCACGGTATGCTGCTTCATTATGAAATATTCACTGTCAGTAAGTTTTCCTGGCTTATGTAAAATCGCGTCAGGGATAGTGAGTTTTCCAATATCGTGAAACATACCGCATATAACTAACATGTTAATGTCATCTTCAGACCACGAAAGCCATTTGCCAAGAAGTCCGGCTATCATGGCGACATTGATACAATGTACGTACGTTGTGTCCGAAAATTCCTGCATACAGTACAGCATATCAAGAATATTGGAATTCCCACAGTTGTCCGCAAACATCCTCTTGCCCATATCCATAATATGATTCAGTTCCACATTATCCGTGACATCATTTAATATCTTGTTAAACGAATTGTTAAGGCTGTCTTTAACCTCGTTTGTTTCCTTCTTAAAATGTTTAAACTCAATAGAATCCTTAAGCGACGACCCTTCCCTCTTGACACGATTTTTTGTAATGTCAACCTCCGTTATTTTATACAGTCTCAGCCTGCTTAAAATATTTTCAGTCACAATCGTATCCTTGGCAACGATAAGCATTCCCTTTTCATTAATAACATCTTCCTTTAAAACCATTCCCTCTTTTATAACATCAATTGAAACAACCATACTCTTTCTCCTGACAAAACTTATCCTTCCACTATTTCGTATTCATTAACCACATTTTCAAAATACTCTACAAATAACTTATCCAGCTTGCCGTCCAAAGCCATCTCCTTAAGAACAATAAAAGCCTCTGTCTTTGGCATCGGCGTCTTATATGGCCTGTCTGCGGACGTCAGTGCGTCGTATATGTCAATGATTGCAAGAATCCTTGCCTCAGGCTCAATTTCATCCCCCTTTAATTTTTTAGGATATCCTGAACCGTCAAGCATCTCATGATGTGTGGACGCCCATACCGGTATTTTTTCATGCGTTTTGTCAAAATGAACGCGCGACAAAATCTTTTCAGTCATTTCGACATGACTTTCCATTATCTTTCTCTCACTTGCCGAAAGCGTACCCCTGCGTATCTTCATACAGTCCGCCTCTTCAGGATACATATAACGAATTACGCTCCCGTCAGGTTTTTTATAAGCCTTAGCGGTTATACTGTCAATTTCGTCAGTAATGTCGTCCGCAATATACCCTTTCGGATTCACATATTCAATAAGTTCCCTGGCTCTCTCAAGAAAACGGTATTCCTCGTTATACGTATCCTCGCTAATCCTTCCTTCAAGCATATCAATCCTAAGGAAAGACTGGATAAGCTCATACCTTAACATAACCTCTTCATATCTGGCTCCCAGCCTTGTCGCCTTATTCATTACCGAGAGCGGCACAATCATTTTACCTATATCATGCAGTCCCGCGGCAAGAAGCAGATTATCCCTCCGCTGTTCGGAAAAAAACATATCCGTTCCACCGACAATATGGAGCCTGTTAATATAGTCCGCCATCATTCCGGCATACATCGTAACCTTTCTCGTATGCGAACCGTTATAAGGCGTCCTCTCGTCAATTGCAGTGGACATGGCCTGCACAAACGACCGCATGAGCGTCTTAATCTCTTCTATATAACGCATATTGGCTACCGCTATGGCCGCCTGGTTTGCCATGGAAGCTATAATCCGCTCAGACATTTTTGAAAATGATATTATCTGCCCCTCGTTACCATATGCATTGACCATCTGCAGAACTCCTATAACCTCGTCCGAGTTATCCTTAAGCGGTATAACGAGCATAGACCGCGTACGATATCCGTTCGCACGGTCATATTGTTTCTCAAGTGAAAAATCAAATCTGTCCACACTATATATATCGTCAATATTAACCGAATCTCCACTTATTGCCGTATAAACAACAATATTTTTTACATTATCCTCCTCTCCTATATTCAACTGAAAATTACTGTCCTTGTCTGCCCCCGCGCTTTCACTTCCGGGCGTCTTCAACTCTCCCTTATATGTAACAACATACTCCAAAACCAGCGAATCTTTTTCATGTAAATACAGGACGCACGCATGGCAATGTGTTATACTCATACATTTCTCGACAATTATATCAAATATTTTTCCCTTATCTTTTTCCGAAGTTAACGCAATTCCCACTTCAAGAATGTCAGACACAATATCTCTTTCCGACTCTTTTCCATTATTATCCATATAACGCTCCGTATCCTTTGAAACATGAAACAGTTACCGATATAAATATGACGTCTTAGTTAATAATATAATACCATATATCTACCAAAAATGCAGTTATTATTTACAAATTAATCAACATAATTACATAAAAGAATTATTATAAACACCGGACGTTTTTAGTAATCTTCCTGTATAATATTTTTTAATAATAAGAACGAAGAATGTCGCTTACGACATTCTCCGCTCCGAGTGCGTGTTGCGAATGCAACTAACTACATATCGCGCGAGTGCGCATCCTTAGCGGAGCGCTTTTTATATAATTAGGAAATTGCAAATCAGTTTCCTAATTATATAAAAAATATGATAAAAAAATAACAATTCCATATTGTAATACGTCTATTCTTGTTATATAATATAATTTGATAACTCATACTGCCGGGTTAGGAGAATAATTCTGCGCGAAAACCGTACACGAAGGGTTTGCGTTAATAACATAAAGCATAGGAGGTTCTATATATGACTTATGACGAATACTGCATATCTGCCGGTGAATTTGCAAAGCTCTGCAAGACCACAAGGGACACCCTCAGATATTATGACAAAATGGGTATTCTTACTCCAAAGAAAAATGAAGAAAACGGATACAGATACTATAGCCATAACCAGATTACCACGTTTTACTTCATCAACGCATACAGAACGCTTGACTGTCCCGTAAAATATTTAAAACATTTTATGGAAAATGCACATTCCGAGGAATTTTATGAACTGGTCAACACACAATATGCTTCTCTGTTAAAAATGAAAAATGAACTTGACCAAAAGCTTAATCTCATATCGTCAGTGGTAGACCTGATTAATCATGTAAAAAATACTCCTAACGGCGAAGTCATACTGGAAAAGCGCAGCCGGCCAATCCGGGTGTTCTGTACCGACATAAAATCTTCACCCGCATACAGCTCGAACGACATTATTAAAGATATAACGAATCATATAAATATATGCAACGAATCAAAAACTATAAACGCATTTCCACTTGGCTGCGCCATCATGGCAGATAATTTTTTTAACGGCGATTACGCTTATTACAAAATGTTCAGTCTGGCGGATAACGCCCCTGTTTCAGAAAACATATACGTATTTCCGACAAAAAATGTCGTAAGCTGCATATGCGACGACTCTAAAGAAACCATTTACAACGTATACGAGAAAATCCAACAGTATATAAGCGACAACAGCCTCGCTGCAAAATCAGACATATACTCGCTCAGTCTTATGAACCTTGTTGATTCAAGCGAGACAAAACGATATCTTAAATATATATTTGTCAGCGTCGATTGACACTTTTTTTATTCAATGTTAAAATTATGGGCAATTGCAGCCTGCATACTTTTACATACGGCCTGCTTATAATCACGAAAGGAGCACAAAAATATGTTACAGTTAAACGAAAATTTTCTTAATCTCAACCAGAACTATTTGTTTTCAGAGATTGCCAAGCGTATAGCAGACTATACGAAAGCCAATCCGGACAAGCCGGTAATCAGACTCGGCATCGGCGACGTCACAAAACCGCTCACCAATAAAACCATCGAGGCGCTGAAAGAAGGCGTTTCACATATGGCTTCGGCCGAAACATTCAAAGGATACGGTCCCGAACAGGGCTATGAATTCCTGCGAAACGCCGTTGTCGATTATTACCGCAGAAACGGCGCGTCCATTGAAGCTGACGAGGTATTCATCTCCGACGGCGCAAAAAGCGATACGGGTAATATAACCGACCTCTTCGGCCCTGACAATGACGTCCTGATTCCCGACCCTGTATACCCGGTCTATATGGATTCCAACACCATGAGCGGAAGGAATATAACATTCATAGACTCTAACAAGGACAATAACTTCACACCAATGCCGTACGACGGACTGAAAGCGGACATTATATACATATGTTCCCCTAATAATCCTACGGGAGCCTCGTACAACCGCAGCCAGCTTAAAGAATGGGTTGATTTTGCAATTGCAAATAAAGCAATCATTTTGTTTGACGCGGCATACGAATGTTTTATTGAGGAAGATATATATCCGCACAGCATCTTTGAAATTGAGGGTGCAAGACAGTGTGCAATCGAATTCTGCTCACTCTCTAAGACCGCGGGATTTACCGGAACACGCTGCGGTTATACTATAATTCCAAAGGAACTTGTCTTTAAGACAGAAAGCGGCGAAGATGTTTCCGTTAATTCCATGTGGAACAGACGCCAGTCAACCAAATTCAACGGCGTGCCTTACATTGTACAGTACGCTGCAGCCGCGACACTCAGCGAGGAGGGAATCGCCGAGTGTAAGGAGAACATCAACTATTACAAAGAAAACGCAAAACTGATAGCCGGATGCTTCGATGAAAGAAATATCAAATACTTTGGCGGAATTAATTCGCCTTATATCTGGTTCGAGTGTCCAAACAATATGTACTCATGGGATTTCTTTGACTATATGTTAAATGAAATACAGGTAGTCGGAACCCCGGGCGCGGGATTTGGAAAGAATGGCGACAACTTCTTCCGTCTTACAGCCTTTGGCAGCCGTGAAAATACAATAGAAGCTGTTCGCAGAATTAATGAAATGCTTGATAAAATGGAATAATTTTTCTATATAATAAAGACGCCCGCACATAGAATATGATACCGCAGGAAAGGGGTATTATTCTATGTGCGGGCTGTTTACTGTGTAATTTATTATCTTGTGCGACCTTAGGAACCGCTGCGTGTTCAATTAAACGAGAGTGTCCCCAGACAAAGCAGGTCCCCTATATACAATACTGCGTCAGTTTAAACCATGTTTTAAACTATAAATAGTAATTACAACTCCTCGGTATTAACCGGCACATGCCCAATCGACACTGTAAGATTCCCATTGCGGCATCTTATATCATCAATCAGCTTCTTTTCATCTTTCGGATTCTTCAGGGATATTATGTACGATACCTCAAACATCGTTCCCATGTTGACGGTCTTTACCCTATGTGACACTGCCTTTTTAAGATATTTTTCAAATATATCGTCAAAAACTTCGGTGTAGTCCAGATTTTCCGGGATTATGACCTTCAGAAGTTTGTCAGACGATTTGTTTTCACCAAAAGAGATTTTATCAAATACGACAAACGCAATACCGACAAGTACTGTGATTAAGACCGCGTACAAAACACAGCCCATTCCAATCGCAAGTCCGATTGCCGTTGTAAGAAAGACCGCCATTATCTCCTTTGAGCTGCCCGGCACTGAACGAAATCTTACAAGGCTGAATATTCCAAGAACTGCGACGCTCGTGCCAAGGTTTCCATTGACAAGAATAAGAACGGCCTGTACGATTACCGGAAGTATTGCAAGCGTTACCGCAAAATTCTTAGTGTACGACGGCGTAGTGTACATATATATAATGGATGTGATAAGACCTAGAATAAACGCCGCGCCAAAGCATATTAAAGCCGTATATATCGTAGGGGTACTCATGTTAAAATATAAAACAGAACTAATCATTGTCCAATGCCTCCGGTTATTTTTTTCTTATATGCTGTTCCTATTTTTGAAAACGAAAACGGATACATTTTCATTTCCGATATTTTTTTTGCAAGCCACAAAGGCATTGAACCGTTTGTCTTCACTTCCATAATGTATTTTCCATCCCCGAGTATAAGCTCGCCGCTATCTC
>JAAVXK010000067.1 GCA_022790615.1 Lachnospiraceae bacterium | reverse complement strand
TATGATTACATTCTCGATGATGTATGCCTACAACGAGAATTTCATTCTTCCTCTGTCGCATGACGAGGTCGTTCACGGGAAATGTTCTATTATTGGCAGGATGCCCGGGGATTACTGGCGTAAGTTTGCAGGCAGCAGAGTTCTTGCCCTGTATCAGATGTGCCATCCGGGAGGAAAGCTCAACTTTATGGGCAATGAGATTGCGCAGTTTATTGAGTGGAGATTTTACGAGCAGCTCGAGTGGTTTCTTGTCGAGGAGTTTGATACGCACAGGAAACACCAGCAGTACATTAAGGAGCTTAATGCGTTTTACAAGGAGAACAAGGCGCTCTGGATTAAAGATACCTCGTGGGAGGGATTCGAGTGGCTTGACGCGGACAACAGCGACCAGAGCATCATTTGCTTTGTAAGGCATGGGGAAGCTGCGGTTGATGATTTAATAGTTGTACTTAATTTCACACCTGAGACATATACTGATTATCGTATTGGTGTTACAAGGAAAGGATTGTATTCTGAAGTGTTTAACTCAGATGACTGCGAGTACGGCGGTTCCGGAGTATCTAACGAGGGTGATATTGAGACGCAGAAAGTTCCATGGCACGGAAAAGACAACTCCGTTTTGATAAATGTGCCTCCGATTGGCGGGGTTATATTAAAGAGGCATAACCGCAGAAGCGCTGCAAAAAAAACGGATGATGAGAAGAAAGCAGTTGACGAAAAAAAGTCCGGTGAAGAAAAGACAGCCGTTCATTCAAAAAAAGCTGATGAAGAAAAGATAGCTGTTAATGCAAAGAAAGCGGACGAAGAAAAGATATCAGTTGATTCAAAAAAGGCGGATGATGAAAAAGAATCCGTTAAAGCAAAAAAATCGGATGAAAATAAAAAATCCGATAATGATAAATAACCGTATGTGAATAAAAAAGCGGCAAAGAAAAATAATATAAATTAATATAATATAAACGATTAATGCAATCGGCTGGTTTAGCTGATGGACAGGGAGGAAATATTTTTATGGCAACAGAGTTACTATTTGAAGACAAAGAGGATTTTAAGCAGAAGTATAACGCGATGTTTGGAAGGGTTTTTGGTAAGACTTTTGAGAAGTCAAGCATTGCGGAGAGGTATACCGTTCTTGTCAAGCTTATCGGCAGGGAGTCTAAGGAGATAAGGGAACAGTCCGACGGAGAGGCTGTTAAGAATAAAAAGAAAAAAGTATATTATTTTTCAATGGAATTCCTTATTGGTAAGCTTCTTGAAAATTATTTAATCAACTTTGAGGCGTTGGATATCGTAAGGGAAGGCCTTGCCGATATGGGAGAAGATTTGGACGCCCTTTTGGAGCAGGAAAAGGATGCGGGTCTTGGAAACGGAGGACTTGGAAGACTTGCCGCATGTTTTATTGATTCACTCGCAAGTCTCGGATATGCCGGACAGGGTAACGGAATAAGATACCGTTATGGACTCTTTAAGCAGGAGATTAAGGATGGCAGACAGGTTGAGCTTCCTGACAACTGGTTAGAGGGAGGATATCCGTGGGAGACCGCGAGACCGGCAGCGGCGGAACTTGTACAATTTGGCGGCGAGGTTGTACGTCACTATGAAGGAGACAAGTTCTGGTGTACATGGGAAGGCGCCGAGACAATCCGTGCGGTGCCATATGACGTGCCGATAGTGGGTTATAAGGGAGAGACGGTTAATACGCTTCGTCTGTGGAGCGCGGAACCGGCCGAAGAGAACTTTGACATGGATGCGTTTAACAACGGAGACTATAGCGGGGCCATGAAGTTCAGGGACAATGTAGAGGCAATAACAAGCCTACTTTATCCTAACGATAACAGCGATGCGGGCAAGATTCTCAGATTAAAGCAGGAATATATGTTTGTTGCGGCCGGAGTGGCCAATATTGTCAGGACATTTAAAAGGGAGTACGGCAATGATTTGAAAAAGCTTCCTGAGCTCGTTTCTATTCATACGAACGACACGCATCCTGCGCTCTGTGCACCGGAGCTGCTCAGAATACTGATAGATAACGAGGGACTTGACTGGGATACGGCATGGGAAATTACGACTAATACGATATCCTATACAAATCATACAATTCTTCCGGAGGCCCTTGAGAAATGGCCGATTGATATGTTCCGGAGAATTCTTCCGCGTGTATTTGACTTTGTTGAGGAGATTGACAGGCGTTACAGGGAGAGTTTCCCAAGGGATATAGAAAACTGGCAGAAACTGCTTGAGGGAACGGCTATATTATGGGATGGACAGGTACGTATGGCGAATCTTTCCATTATTGCCGGACATACGGTTAACGGTGTTGCGGCGCTTCATACAGATATTTTAAAACATGACGTGCTGAATGATTTCTATACATTGACGCCGCAGAAGTTCCAGAATAAGACGAACGGAATTACACACAGGCGTTTTCTTGCACAGGCGAATCCGTCGCTTGCCAAACTGATTACCGAGAGCATCGGGGATAAGTGGATGTCCGACGCAGATGAGCTTGAAAAACTTTTGCAGTTTAAGGATGACCCTGCTTTCCTTCGGGAATTCAACAAGAGCAAGAGAAAGAATAAGGAACGTCTTGCAAAGTATATTGCTGACACGAGCGGCGTCATAGTGGACTGTGATTCTATATTTGATATTCAGGTTAAGAGGTTCCACGCATACAAGAGACAGCTTCTCAATGTGCTCAAAGTCATGCATCTTTACAACAGGATAATTACGGAGCCTGATTTCCATATGAGGCCTACCACGTTTATATTTGCCGGTAAGGCGGCGCAGGGGTATGCTTATGCGAAAGACGTAATAAGGCTTGTTAATTCGGTTGCGGATGTTGTTAACAATGACGAGAGAGTAAATGGAAAGATTAAAGTTGCGTTTGTTCCTAATTTTGCAGTTTCAAACGCGCAGTATATATATCCCGCAGCCGATATAAGCGAGCAGATATCTACGGCCGGAATGGAAGCGTCCGGTACGGGTAACATGAAGTTCATGATGAACGGAGCTATAACCCTCGGAACGCTTGACGGGGCAAACGTAGAGATTGCGGAGCTTGTAGGGGAGGAAAACATTGAGATATTCGGACTTCGTTCAGAGGAAGTTGACCGCTACAGGGCGGAGAGAAATTACTATGCATGGGATGAATATAATAACGATTCCATGATAAAAACTGTTATGGACCAGCTTGTTGACGGAACATACGGTAGATTATCGGGCAATTTTGAACTTGTATTTGACAATGTGATGCGTAGCAATGATGAATTTTTCGTACTCAAGGATTTCAGGAGCTATGTACAGGCATGGCATAATCTTGAAAAACTTTACGGAGATAGAAACGCGTGGGGAAAAATATCTCTTCATAACACCGCAAAGTCAGGATTCTTCTCAAGTGACAGGACAATCCGCCAGTATGCGGAAGAGATATGGAAGTTATAAAAACGGCGGCAAAACAACTACATTAATATAAAGGGGGATTACAATGAAAAAGAAAAAATGTATTGCGATGCTTCTCGCAGGAGGACAGGGAAGCAGGTTGGGGGCTCTTACAAAAAGTATTGCAAAGCCTGCAGTCTCATTTGGAGGAAAATACAGGATAATTGATTTTTCGTTATCAAACTGTGCCAATTCAAGTATAGACACCGTGGGGGTTCTTACACAATACAGGCCGTTTATCCTTAATTCGTATATAAGCAGTGGAAAGGCATGGAATCTCAATAAGCGCGACGGGGGTATATTCGTGCTTCCCCCTTACGCGACTGAGGCAGGAGGTGAATGGTATAAGGGCACGGCAGATTCAATATATCAGAATCTGGAATTTCTGAATCTCTATGATTCGGAATATATACTTATATTGTCCGGAGACCATCTCTATCATATGAATTACCAGTATATGCTTAGCGAGCATATAAAAAACGAGGCTGAGCTTACTGTATCGGTTATTCCGGTAGAGTGGAAAGAAGCGCCGCGATTCGGAATCATTACTGCTGACGAGGAAGGAAGGATTACGAAGTTTTCGGAGAAGCCGAAGAATCCTGACTCTAACCTTGCTTCAATGGGAATCTATATATTTAACAAGAAGGTTCTTGTGGACGCCTTGATAGAGGACAGCAAGGATGAGAACTCCGACCATGATTTTGGTAAGAATATAATTCCAAAACTGTTGGGTGAGAACAGAAGACTGTTCTGCTATAAGTTTAACGGATTCTGGAGAGATGTCGGAACCATTCCTGAGTATTATGAAACCAGCATGAGTTTTCTTGAGCCGGACCCGCCGTTTTCATTGGAGAGTAAAGATTTTCAGGTTATGAGCAATTCAAATGTATATCCGCCGCAGTATATCGGCAGGAATGCCGTACTGTCGCAGAGCTACGTTGCAAATGCGTGCCGCGTGCTGGGTAATGTGAAACATTCTATACTGAGTACCGGAAGCTATGTCGGAGAAGGCGCAAAGGTAATCAATTCGATATTGCTGCCTGGCGCCAGAGTGGAAGAGGGGGCTGTTGTTAACCGCTCAATACTTGGAGAGAACAGTGTTGTCAGCAAGGGCGTCGTACTTGGAGATGAAGATTGTGAGAAGGATATTACTGTTATTGGAAATGACTATATTGTTAAATCATAAGGGGAGGGGTCTGTAGTGGATAAAATTGTAGGATTAATAACGGCTAATTTTAGCATTAATGAATTGAATATGCTGGCGGGAGACAGAACGATAGCGTCGCTGCCATATGGGAGCAGGTACCGTATTATAGATTTCCCATTATCGAATATGGTTAATTCAGGAATCATGACGGTTGGAATTATTACGCCATATAAATACCGTTCCATCATTGACCATGTTGGTGCGGGAAGCGAGTGGTCCCTTGACAGAAAGGATGAAGGACTCTTTATTCTTCCTGGTTCCGTATATGGTGTGAGCAATTCATGCGAGAGGTTTATGATTCGGGATTTTGCGAGAAATAAAATTTTCTTTGAGCGTTCCCCGGCCCCATATGTCATTGTTGCGGCTACTAATACAGTGTGCAACATGGATTACTCAAAGTTATACGAGGCGCATAAGGAAAGCGGCGCGGATATAACAATGGCATATACTACGGCTTACCAGGATGACGACAGGGTTAACTGCATCCATGAGGACAACGGAAAAGTTACGAATGTTACCGTTGGTGTAAAAGAGGGGGACAAAGCGTTTATAGACTGCTTTATAATTAACACAAGTCTCCTCATGGATATTATTGACTGGTATGCGGCTGTCAACTTCAAAGATTTGTTCCAGATAATCGAGTACGACAGTGGAATTAATGTACAGACTTATAAGTTTGACGGTTACGTAAGAAACATATTTAATATTGAAACATATTTCAAAAGCTGTATGGACCCGCTTAATTTCAGCGTTCATAATGAGCTTTTTACCACTGATACGCCAATTCTTACAAAGGAACATGATTCAATTCCTTCCAAATATGGCGAAGGGTGCGATGTAAGAAATAGTCTTATTCCCGCCGGTTGTAAAGTTTCAGGAACCGTGGAAGACAGCGTACTGTTCAGAAATGTTGTAATAGAGCAGGGGGCGGTTGTAAAGAACAGTATTATTATGCAGAACTGTGTAATCAAGTCCGGTGCAGTCATTGAGAATGCTATTATTGATATGAAAAATACGATTCAGAGCGGTATTGTAATCAAAGGTACAACGGATAATATCTTTATAAAAGAGAAAAACAATTAATATATTGCCTCATAAGAACAAGGGCAGTATGGTTTCGAGTATTGGAGGATAAGTATGAAAGACAGATTGAATGTTTTATTTGCAGCATTTGAGGCAGTTCCGTTTATGAAGACCGGGGGATTGGGTGATGTGGCAGGTTCTCTGCCGCCCGCGTTGAAAAAAGCGGGTTGTGATGTAAGGGTAATTATTCCTAAGTTTTTGGATATGCCTGAAGAGTATAAGTCAAAACTCAGGCATGTTACGCAGTTTTATGTGCCTCTAGGATGGAGAAACCAGTATTGTGGAATAGAACAACTTGAACATAATGGGGTAACATTTTATTTTGTTGATAATGAATCGTACTTTGCGAGGCATGGCGCGTATGGATATTTTGATGACGGCGAAAGGATTGCGTTCTTTTCAAAGGCAATTGTAGAATGTATACAGTACCTGCCTGATTTTGAGTGCGACATACTGCATTGTAATGACTGGCATACGGCGCTTGCACCTGTATTTTTAAGAGAATTTTATAGTGGAATGCCTCTGTACGATAATATAAAAACCGTGTTTACGGTACACAATCTGAAATTTCAGGGACAGTTTACCGATTTGATTCTCGGAGATATTCTCGGCCTTTCGCATATAGCCCCTGCGGCGCAGCAGCTGCGCTGTGACAGGACGTCCATTAACTATATGCAGGGCGCTCTCTGTTACAGTGATATTCTGTCGACAGTAAGTCCTACTTATGCCGGCGAGATTCAGAATAGCTACTACGGGGAACATATGGAAAGAATATTCCAGAGAAGAAATAATATATTGTTTGGAATACTGAACGGAATCGATACGGATGTGTATAATCCTCAGAATGACATGGATATAGCAAGCCGGTACAGCGTTGATAATATTGAGGGAAAGAAGGAGTGTAAACGCGCCATACAGGAAGAGCTCGGACTGGAGCAGAATCCTGATATTCCGTTGATTATTATGATAGGCCGTCTTACCGAGCAGAAAGGCATGAACCTGGTAAGAGAAGTGTTTGACGAGATGATGAGAGAATCTCTTCAACTGGCTATACTCGGAACCGGGGACAGGGAATATGAAGATATGCTCAGATACTATGAAAACATATATCGCGGAAAGCTTGCGGTAAAAATTATGTTTGATGAAAAGCTTAGCCATCGTATGTATTCCGGAGCGGATATGATTCTTATGCCGTCGCGTTTTGAGCCGTGCGGATTGTCACAGATGATTGCTATGGCGTATGGAACGCTTCCTATCGTAAGGGAATCGGGCGGACTGAAAGATAGTGTCAAACCTTATAATATGTATACGGGAGAGGGAACGGGATTTAGTTTTGCCAATTACAACGCGCATGAAATGCTGTTTACTATAAAGAATGCCGTATATGTGTACTACAATAAAAAAGACGACTGGAAAAAGCTTCAGCAGACTGCGATGAACGAGGATTTCAGTTGGAAACAGGCTGCCGAAAAATATGTAGATATGTACTTGAGACTTCACCCGGAAGCGGCCGGTATAAGAAAATCCGAGACCGAGCCGGAAGACGGCGTATATGACGGTAAGAACGGGGAAACAGAACAGGAAAAAAAAACACCGGTAACTAAGAAAAATGTCGAAAAAAAGAAAGCGGCACCGCGTAAAAAGGCAGAATCGTCAAAAACTTCTAAAACAAAAGCTGCAAGGACTACAAAGAGTGTGAAGACCGCAAAGGCCGGGGAGACGAAAGTAGAGACGGAGAAAGCCGCAGAGGGAGCGCCGGCTGAGAATAAGGCAGAAAATGAATTACAGAAGCCGGAGCCTGTGAAAGAGCCTGCAAAAGCTGCAAAGTCTGCAAAAACCAGGGAAACAAAAGTAGAGACGGAGAAAGTATCCGAGTCCGCTGCAGTGAATAAAGAGGCAGTAAAAGAAACAAAAAAAGCAGAAAATGTATCTGAAGAGGCGGCAAATACCGATAAGGCTGTAAAGACGGAAAAGAATGCAAAAACTACAAAGAGCGGTCAGGTAAAAACCGATACTGAGAAAGAAGTAAAAAAACCGGTAACTGAGAAAAAGTCTGAGCCCGCAAAAGTTTTAGATGCAAAAGCAGAAAAGAAATCAAATAATAAAAAGGGATAAAGGATTTTTTTGACATGAAAGGATATCATAACTCAAGAAAAACAGAATACAGAAATCCGTTTGGTGCAGTCAATATTGGAAGTACGGTATCTTTAAGGATGGATTTGTGGGATTACGCAGGCGCAAAGGTTTCGTTAAGAACATGGATAGACGGAATAGGAGAAGGCTTTTATGAAATGGAGCCTGAGGAAAAGGAAGGGTACGTAACATTTGGCGTGAATATTACGCCTGATGATGTGGGAATTATATGGTACAGTTTTCTCATCACGCGCGCGGATGGAACGACAATGTGGTATGGAACTGCGGAGAATACAACCGGCGGGGAAGGGCAGCTCTATTTTGCTGATCCACCGTCGTTCCAGCTGACTGTCAGCAGGGAGAGAAAGGTTCCCGACTGGTATAAAAAGGGTATAGTCTATCAGATATTTCCGGACCGTTTCCACAGGGGAAACGGTTTCGGGGAGAGGGTAGACGAGGCGTTAAAAACGCATGTGAACGGACCGGCACGAAGATTTGTGGAAGACTGGGATAAACCGGTGGTTTATGAAAAGACGCCGGACGGAAGAATAAGCGCTTGGGATTTTTACGGGGGGAACCTTGCGGGTATTAAGGAAAAACTGCCTTATCTCAGTGATTTGGGTATTACGGTTTTATATTTGAATCCGATATTTGACGCCGCGAGCAACCACAGATACGATACCGGGGATTATAGGAAGCTTGACCCGATGCTTGGGGAAGACGGTGATTTTGAGAAATTCTGTAAGGAGGCTGAGAAGTACGGTATATCTGTTATACTGGACGGCGTATTCAGCCATACGGGATGTGACAGCAGATATTTTAACAGATATGGAAACTATGAGACGACAGGAGCGTTTCAGTCTGAAGATTCCGAATACAGGGAGTGGTATCGGTTCGGCGAAGATGGAACATACGAATGTTGGTGGGGAGTCGACGATTTGCCAAATGTCGAGGAGCTGACTGAAAGCTACTGCAAATTTATATATGGTGAAAAGGACAGCGTAATAAGAAAGTGGCTGAGAGCCGGCGCGAAAGGCTGGAGGCTTGACGTTGCGGACGAGCTGCCCGACGAATTCATTAAGGGAATCAAACAGGCGATGGTGTCTGAGCTTGGCGACGAGGCGGTGCTTCTCGGCGAGGTATGGGAAGACGCATCCAACAAGATAAGCTATGGTGAGCTCAGAAAATATCTGCTTGGAGAGGAACTTGACGCCGCCATGAATTATCCTTTCAGGGACGGCGCGCAGAATTTTGTGCTCGGAAAGATTGACGCAGTACGCATGTATGAGTTAATGATGAGTTTGTATGAGAATTATCCAAGGGAGAATTTCTATTCATCACTCAATCTGATTGGAAGCCATGACAGAATAAGGGCAATAACATATATGGGCGACGCGCCTGATTCATCCGGGATGTCGGATGAGGAAAAGAGGAATTTCAGACTTTCCGACGATATGATGGGAATTGCAAAGGGAAGAATGTGGATGCTTGCCCTTCTGCAGATGACAATGCCCGGCGTTCCGTGTATATATTACGGCGACGAGGCAGGTATGCAGGGATATGAGGACCCATACAACAGGGGAACATATCCTTGGGGCAGTGAAGATAAGGATATGATGACTATATACCACAATGCCATAGGGCTGAGAAAGCTGTTCCCTGTATTTACGGAGGGAAGCTTCGAGCCGTTTTATTATGGCACAGAGGTGTTTGGATATAGAAGGGAACTTGACGGGGAATGTGCCGTAGTGCTGTTCAACAATAGCAGATATAATTCCAACAAAGTTGAACTGCCCGCATATGGAACGACGGCGTCTGAGCTTGTTTCAGGGCGTAAGCTTACGTTTGAGGACGACAAGGTGACAGTGTCGCTCTACCCTTCCGATGCCGTTATCGTTTATTTTGGAAAAAAGAATCCGCTCGGCAAGAAGATGGAAAAAGGAAACGGAATACTGTGCCATATCACATCCCTTCCGAACGAAAAGGGACCGGGCAATATATATGAGCCCGCTTTAAAATTCATAGATTACCTTGCGGAAAATAAACAGAAATACTGGCAGATACTTCCTGTTAATCCGACAGACGAACATGGCTCGCCGTATGCCGGGGCTTCTGCATTTGCCGGCAATGTGAGTCTTCTCGGTAAGTCCGCGGATGAGCTTGAGGAGGAATATACGGTATGGAAAAAGAAAGGCGATAGGAAGTCATACAGCGCTTTCTTAGAGGAAAATGAACAATGGTTGAAGCCGTACGCCATGTTTATGGCAGTGAAAGAAAAGTTTGAAAACATTTCGATACAGCAATTTCCTGACGGTTACAGCCGCTATGATGAAAAAATGTATAAGGACAAAGCCCTTAACGAGAGAGCAGAGTTTCATATGTACTGCCAGTATGTCTTTGAGACGGCATGGCATAAAGTGCGGGAATATGCGGCTGAAAAAGGAATATCAATAATTGGCGATATGCCAATGTTTGTGTCCGCTGACTCTGCCGATGTGTGGGCTGAGCCAAAGTATTTCTGTGTCGACGGGCAGGGCTATATTAAGGAGCAGGCCGGGGTTCCGCCGGACTATTTTGCTGTGGACGGCCAGCTTTGGGGCAATCCGGTTTACAACTGGGGTGCGCTTGAGGCAAGCGGATATGACTGGTGGATGAGAAGGCTGAAACGCGCATTTGGACTGTACGACTATGTAAGGCTTGACCATTTCAGGGGATTTGAGGCTTACTGGTCAGTTCCGGAGAATTGTACCGCAAAAGAGGGAAAATGGAAGTTCGGGCCGGGAAGGAAGCTCTTTGAGAAAGCGTACGGCATATTCGGGCCATTGCCGGTTCTCGCCGAGGACCTTGGTCTGATAACGCCGGGAGTCAGGGGACTTGTTGCAGGATGCGGCGTACTTGGAACAGACGTACTCCAGTTTGCCGATTATGACCCGCTGGATGAATATAACCCGCCGGAGCATAAGGTTGTATACTCGGGAACACATGATAATCAGACGCTTATCGGATGGTGCGAGGAGAGGTATCCGAATATGGACGCAAAGGAATGTGCAGGGAAGCTTCTCGCCAATCTGTATGCGTGTGACGCGGACGTTAAGATTGTACCGCTGCAGGATATTCTCGGACTGGACGACGAGGCCCGCATGAACGTACCGGGAACAACCGGAAAGAACTGGTCGTGGCAGGCGAAGAAATTATCGCCATGCCCTATTGATAGCCGTACAAAATGTTAGTTAAGGCATCTTATTATTTTATTTAATTATTATTTTATATATAAATAATTAGAGCAGTTATAATAATCAATGAGTTATGGAGGTGTAAAAATGAATAATCTTGAATTGGACTATTCACTGACGGATGCGTTTGTTTCCCAAAATGATATGGAGGGAATGAAGGGAAAGGTTGAGGAGGCAAAGAAAATGCTTCTTGACCGTTCATGCCCGGGAAAGGACTATACCGGTTGGATTGATTTGCCTGTCGACTACGACAAGGACGAATTCGGCAGGATAAAAAAAGCGGCCGAGAGAATACGCGGCATGTGCGATGCATTTGTGGTTGTTGGAATCGGAGGCTCATACCTCGGCGCAAAATCGGCTATAGAATTCCTGAACCACAGTTTTTACAATAATCTTTCCGATGATTCGAGGAAAGCACCTCAAATATATTTTGCCGGTAATAATATAAGCGAGGTATATCTCGGCGACCTGCTTCAGATACTTGAGAAAAAGGACGTATGCGTTAACGTCATAAGCAAATCCGGTACAACCCTTGAGTCAGCCATCGCTTTCAGGGTGCTCAGTGAATTCATGGAAAAGAAATACGGCGCTGACGCCTCAAAGAGAATATTTGCGACAACGGATAAAGCAAGGGGCGCATTAAAGGAACTGTCAGATGAGAAAGGCTATGAGACGTTTGTTGTTCCGGATGACGTTGGAGGAAGGTATTCGGTGCTTACGGCGGTAGGTTTACTTCCGATAGCAGTGAGCGGCGTAGACATAGACGCGCTGATGGCGGGAGCGGCGGCTATGAGGGAAAAATGTCTTGAAAAAGAGTTCTATGAGAATGATGCAATGCTGTATGCCGCAATAAGGAATATATTATATTCCAAAGGCAAAACAGTTGAGATAGTTGCAAATTATGAGCCTTCGATGCATTATATCGGCGAATGGTGGAAGCAGCTCTTTGCCGAGAGCGAGGGAAAGGAAGGCAAGGGATTATATACGGCTACGATTGACCTTACGACTGACTTGCACTCGCAGGGACAGTATATACAGGAAGGACCGAGGATTATGTTTGAGACGGTTATCTCCGTCGGCAGCGCTTCGTGCGGTATTGTAATGAAGCATGACGAGAACGATACGGACGGTCTCAACTATCTTGAAGGAAAATCAATTGCGTATATTAACGGTAAAGCTTTGGAGGGAACGCAGAAGGCGCACGTCGACGCGGGAGTTCCGAACCTCCTTATAAAGATAGCCGGAAGGGATGCAAAGTCGCTCGGAGAGCTGTACTATTTTATGATGTTTGCCTGCGGAATGAGCGGTCTTGTGCTCGGAATCAATCCGTTTGACCAGCCGGGTGTTGAATATTACAAAAGAAATATATTTACCCTGCTGGAGAGGCCGGGATATTAAAAGGATGGATTGACAATGAAACTGGTAGTTGCTTCGGATATTCACGGCTCGGGATATTACTGTAAGATGCTGATGGATGCGTTTGACGCCGAGCGTGCGGACAGGCTTTTGCTGCTCGGGGATATATTATACCACGGTCCGAGAAACGATTTGCCGCAGGAATACGGTCCAAAGATGGTTATCAGACTTCTCAATGAGAGGAAAGACGTTATTATGTGCGTCAGGGGTAATTGTGATGCGGAGGTCGACCAGATGGTTCTCGATTTCCCTATTATGGCGGAGTATTGTATGGTTGAGGAGGACGGACTTACAATGTTCGCCACGCACGGGCACCATTACAATGAATCGCACCTGCCGCCGCTTGGACACATCGACGTGCTGTTTAACGGTCACACGCATGTTCCGAAATGTGTATCGCACGGGAACTACTACTATATGAATCCGGGCTCGGTATCACTGCCAAAGGAGGGCTCACACCACGGATACATTGTGTATGAGAACCGCACTTTTACATGGAAGGATTTGGAGCGCAATGTAGTTCACACATGTTCGATTGGGACAGAAAACACATAAAAATCTAAAAAATGTATACCCTATACTTTATCATATGAAGTGTGGGGTATTATTTTATGGAGAAAATATGTAAAAGAGAAAAGAAAACGATGGATGGAAATCAGGCTGCCGCCTACGTGTCGTATGCGTACAGCGACGTTGCGGCCATCTATCCTATAACGCCGTCGTCCACAATGGCGGAGGTTGTCGATGAATGGGCGGCGAACGGTCTGGAAAACATATATGGAAATGTAATGAAAATAAGCGCGATGCAGTCGGAGGCCGGTGCGGCGGGGGCTGTCCACGGCGCGCTTACCGCAGGCGCGGTTGCGTCGACTTACACGGCGTCCCAGGGGCTCCTTCTTATGATTCCGAATATATATAAAATTGCCGGGGAACAGCTCCCGGGAGTCTTTCATATTGCGGCGAGAACCATTTCCACACATGCGCTGTCAATCTTCGGAGACCACTCCGATATATACGCCTGCAGGCAGACGGGAGCGGTAATATTTATGTCTTCAAGCGTACAGCAGGTTATGGATTTGACGCCTGTGAGCTACATGGCGTCCATTCTTGGAAAGCTTCCGTTTCTGAACTGCTTTGACGGTTTCAGGACTTCCCATGAGGTTCAGAAAATAGATATGTGGTCGTATGAGCAGCTTGCGGGGCTGATAGACAAAGAGGCCGTGATGGAATTTAAGAAAAATGCCCTTAACCCGGAGCATGGCTCCATGATGGGCTCGGCCCAGAATCCGGACGTGTTCTTTCAGGTCAGGGAGGCCTGCAACAAAGTATATGCGGACATGCCTTCGGTAGTGGAGCAGTGTCTTGACAGGATAAACGGCGAGCTTGGAACGGATTACAGGCTGTTTAACTATTACGGCGACAAGGAGGCGGAGAATGTAATTGTGGCGATGGGTTCCGTCTGTCAGGCAGCCGAGGAGACAATAGATGCGCTTTCTGCCGCGGGTGAAAAAAACGGTCTTGTCGAGGTTCATCTGTACAGGCCGTTTGACAGCAGACGCCTGCTTGAGGCAATACCTGAAACTGCAAAGAGAGTATATGTGCTTGACAGGACAAAGGAACCGGGGGCGATAGGAGAGCCGCTGTATCTGGATGTCTCGGCTGCCCTGAGGGAGGCGGGAAGAAATGACATTGAAATATATCACGGAAGATACGGCTTAAGTTCAAAGAATACGACGCCGTCACAGATTGCCGCCGTATTCCATAACAGGGACAAGAAGGAGTTTACAATAGGAATTAATGACGATGTGACGTTTTTATCCCTCAAAAATGACGCGGCTTATATGAATATGAAAAACAAGTCCGATAAGAATTTGAAGAAAGTATTCGAGTGCAAGTTCTGGGGTCTTGGCGGCGACGGAACCGTCAGCGGAAACAAAAACTCCATAAAGATTATTGGAAATCATACGAATATGTATGTGCAGGCGTATTTTGACTACGATTCAAAAAAGTCAAGGGGACTCACTGTGTCGAACCTGCGGTTTGGCGATGTTCCGATTAAAAGTACCTACCTTGTGGACAGGGCGGATTTTGTGGCGTGCCACAATGAAACGTATCTTGACAAATACGATATGGTGAGTGAGATTAAGCCCGGAGGGTCATTTCTTGTCAACTGTTCGTACAATGAGGAGGAGCTTGAGAAAGCGCTCCCGAACCGCGCTAAAAAGTATATCGCTGAAAACGGTATAAAAGTCTATACGATTAACGGTATAGGAATCGGTAAAGAAGTTGGCTTAAACAATAAGATAAGCACGATTCTTCAGGCGGCATTTTTTGCCATAACGAATATAATACCGATAGACGAGGCAGTTGAATATATGAAGGAGGCCGCCCGCAATTCGTACGGCGCAAAGGGTGAGAAAATCGTTGCGATGAACTATGACGCCATCGACGCCGGGGTACGGAATATAAAGTCAATCAAAGTTCTGGAGAGTTGGAAGAACTACAGCCTGTTAGAGCCTGAGGAGGAGACGCTGCCTGCGAGGAAGGAACTTGAGGAATTTGTAAAGAAAATTCAGCAGCCTGTGGCAAGGCAGCAGGGAAACGACATTCCGGTATCAAGATTTCTGCCGTATCAGACCGGATACCTTCCTTCCGGCTCGTCGGCCCATGAGAGAAGAAATGTAGCCGTCGACATTCCGGTTTGGAAGCCGGATAACTGTATACAATGTAACCGTTGTTCCTATGTATGCCCGCATGCCGTTATAAGGCCTGCCGTGCTTGACGATGCTGAGGTAAAAGATGCGCCTAAAGGCATGGATATGCTGCCTATGACAGGCTTGCCGCAGTACAGCTTTGCGGTTGTAATCTCACATGTCGACTGTACCGGATGCGGTTCGTGCGTGGGCGTGTGCCCGGGTAAAAAGGGTGAAAAAGCGCTTGAGATGGTTCCTGCACATTCAAAATCGCAAAAGCAGGTCAATTTTGATTATGCTTCAACGCTCAAGGTAAAGACGGATGTACTTGAAAAGTTCAAACCGGATTCGGTTAAGGGAAGCCAGTTTAAGAAACCGCTTATGGAGTTCTGCGGTGCGTGTGCGGGCTGCGGTGAATCAACCTATGCAAAGCTTCTGACACAGCTTTTCGGAGAGAGAATGTATATCGCGAATGCGACGGGCTGCACGTCTATCTGGGCAAACTCGATGCCGTCCACCGCCTATGCCGTAAACGGCGAGGGAAAAGGACCGGCGTGGTCCAACTCCCTGTTTGAGGACGCCGCGGAGTTTGGCTTCGGTATGCTGCTTGCCACAGAGACAATCCGCGATAACCTTAAGGACGAGATAGTAAAATTGTCCGGCGGTCCGGATAAGGAAATTAAGGCGGCATGTGAAAACTGGCTGGAAAGTTATGATATCGGTAATAAAAATTATGAGGACACGGTAGAGCTTGTAAGCGTGATACGCCATAAACTGCGGGATAATGCATTCCGGGGAGGCGCCGACAGAGACATTACCGAATTGTGCGGACACATTATGCAGCTTAAAGACTACCTTGCAAAAAAATCCCATTGGATATTCGGAGGCGACGGATGGGCATATGACATCGGTTACGGCGGACTGGACCATGTAATCGCAAGCGGAAAGGATATCAATATATTTGTGTATGATACGGAAGTATACTCGAACACGGGAGGACAGGCGTCAAAAGCTACTCCGCGCGGGGCAGCGGCAAAGTTCTGTGCCAAGGGTAAGCTTACCGAGAAAAAGAAGCTCGCGCAGATGGCGATGACTTACGGAAATGTGTATGTTGCCCAGATTGCAATGGGAGCGGACTTCAATCAGACGGTAAAAGCAATAACCGAGGCCGAGGCATACGACGGGCCGTCGCTTATTATCGCGTACGCTACCTGTATCAGCCACGGAATCAAGGCGGGTCTTGGCAGCACGCAGCACGAGGAGAACAAGGCCGTAAAGTCAGGTTATTTCAGGTTGTTCAG
>JAAVXK010000054.1 GCA_022790615.1 Lachnospiraceae bacterium | reverse complement strand
GCTTCTACTGCGGAGACCGGGCCAGAAGCACCCCAAAAAGCTCCGGACTGGGACTTGCCATTGTAAAACGCATCGTGGAACTCCACGGGGGCGAGGTCCATGCATCGTTACAGGGACAGGAACTGTCTGTTCACCTGTTTCTCAAATAAAAGAAAAAGTGCTCTTAGAAAAAATCTGTATATACCGTGGCGAAAAAGGCATGCTGTTTCTGAAGAAAAATTTGCCCTCGTTTCGGCTCGGAACAGCAAAAATATCGCCACATTTTTACAATATCACGTTTCATAACAGTTATAACATGATCACTGCCGCCATATTGCCTCTTCTGCCCCCGGTATACCTGTGCGATATCAAAAGCCCGGGATTATGGAACGTACATATGTCGGGAGACTGTATATGCCCGCTCTTTACGCCTGAACTCTCAAGTATAAGCCTGTTTGCCTTCCATAAATCAAGCATGAAAGCGCCGTTTTCTTTCTTTAAAAGTATATCGCCGTGATTTTTTTCCTGAAACGCTTCGAAAAACTGCTCTGCAACATCACCGCTAACCTCATAACAGTCCGCGCATATTGACGGCCCGATTACAGCGAGAATATCCTCCCTCTTACATCCCATGTTATCACAAAGATAATCGACCATGCATTTTCCCATTCCGGTGACAGTGCCACGCCAGCCTGCATGCGCCGCACCTATAACGCCATGAACCGGGTCGTAAAACAACAGCGGCACACAGTCCGCATAAAATGTCATCAGCGGTATTCCCGGCACATCTGTTACAAGTCCGTCCATTTCGGGTATTCCTTTCTCCCCCATCATACCGCGTCCTTTATCTTCCACGGTTACCCTGGCAATCTTAGTGGAGTGAATCTGGTCGGAAAATACGGTGTCCCTGTAATCATATCCGACGGCGTCTGCAAATAATCTGTGATTTTGCATTACATTTTCAAACTCGTCTCCCCTGTGAAAACTCAAATTCATGCTCTCATATATACCTTTGCTTACGCCGCCCTTCCTTGTAGAAAAGCCGTGTCTTACGCCGGCCTTTTCAAGCAGGTCGAATGTGAGATACACAACGCCGTTTTCCGCCGTATGAATTGTGGTGCGCCCTACTTTGCGCGATTTATTTATATCCAAAATATCTGTCTACTCCTTCCGCCATTCCTGCCGCCAGCTTATTTCTGTAATTATCATCCTGTAAACGTATATCTTCTGACTTATTGGTCATGAACCCCATCTCTATCAGCGTAACCGGTATAGTACTCCAGTTTGTTCCGGTCAAATCATCCCGCTGGGACAAGCCCCTGTTTCTGGCCCCCGACTTTGAACACATTGCTGAAAGAACGCTGTCTGATAAGGCCTTACTGGACTTACTAAGCTTTCCAACATATTTGTTTGAGGACGACGGGTACAGCGCGCTTGCGCCGCTGACAGAGGAATCGCCGCTGCCGTCCGCGTGAAGTCTTATACATATGTCGGATGTTTCGTTCGCTTTCTGCGCCCTCTCCTTGTTGCTTATAGTAACGTCATCCTTCGTTCTTATCATTACAACCTTGTAACCGCGTGACACAAGCTGTTTTTTAAGCTTCTTTGCTACGGCAAGGGTAAGCTTATACTCGGGAACTTTTGAATATACGCCTGACGTTCCGCCTGCAACTTTTGGCTTCTTCGTGGACGCCCCGGGGCCTATCGGCTCGGTGCCGCTGTCTCCCCTTTTCTGATGCCCGGCGTCTATCGCAACAACCTTTTTCGGGGTTATCGTAACGGTAACCGTGTCGGAACCAAGGCTGTCGGACGCCGTCACTTTCACTTTTCCTGCACGCTTTGCCGTAAGTTTTCCTTTGGCGTTAATCGACGCGTACTTCGGTTTATCAACAGACCATGTAACGCCTCCGTCCGCGATACCGGCCTCGGCGGTAAACTTTTGTTTTTTTCCGGCGCGTATGTTTTCTACACTTGTAGTAATCTTCGCCGCCTTAACGGACTTAACATTTGCTGCGCATGGAATTGCCAATATAATAATAAATAAAGCAGCCGCCAGCCTTATAAAGCCTGAAAGACTGAACCTATTATTTTTCCTGTTATTCGTTACGATGCTTCTTTCCATATTCATTTTATCCTTTCAGCGTTAAATAATATTCCTATACTCTTACCAAAACTACAGAAAGCATAATTTCGTCTGAGTACCTTTCTTTTAAGGATAACACACATTTGCATACCCTGCCATCATAAATTTTCATACCAAAGATATATAATAAGGGCATATATCCTCATAGCTCCCGTCCTTCATACGGAATCCGCCCGGTATCGTCCCAAGCTGCTGAAATCCGATTCGCTCGTACAGATGCCGTGCATGTATATTTGTCGCGACCACCGCGTTAAACTGCAATATTCCAAACCCAAGTTCCTTTGCCCTGCTTATACAGTCAAGCACAAGCTTCTCACCGATATGTAATCCCCTGCTTTCTTTCGCGACGGCATAGCTTGCGTTACATATGTGGCCGCACCTGCCGACATTGTTAGGGTGAAGAATATACATACCGTATATCTTTCCCGTATCAGCGCCCTTTGCAGCGCCGCAAAAGCTCTGTCCACTGAAAAATAACCTGCCCGACTCTTTCGTAAGACACTCTTCCTGCGGAAATGCGATTCCCTCCTCGACAACCGCATTCCATATTTCAATCATATGTACCACGTCTTCATCCGTATATTCAAGTATTCGTATGTTTTCCATATCTGACTTTGTCTCCTTTTCGTTTTTGTCTGCATACCTACGGCCTCATTCCATCTTCAGCCACTTTCCCCTCTTTAGCCTTACAAAATACAGAATTCCTCTTATACATAACTCGATACACATTGCAAGCCATACCCCTTTCAGGCCCATACGCGGCGCAAGCAGCGCTGACATAGGAATTCTTACAAGCCACATGCTTACAAAATTCATACAGCTTGGAATAAACGTATCGCCCGCACCCCGCAAGGCTCCCGACGCAACAATCGACAGGGCGTAGAACGGTTCGGCAAATACCTCTATCCGCAAAACCATTGTGCCAAGCTCGCGTATCTTTGGTTCCGGCGTAAGAACTCCAATCATTGCCGGCGCCGCAAAATACATGATTACGGCACCGATGCTCATCATCACCACTCCCAGTCCGACGGTAAGCCATGCCATGTGTTTTGAGAGATACCGCCTGCCCGCGCCGACGCTCTGCCCCACAAGCGTCGTGGCCGCCGCCTGTATACCATAACCCGGCATATAACACAGGCTTTCCGCCGTAATTGCAAATGAATGCGCGGCAATCGCAATTGTGCCGAGAGGCGATACAATTTTTGTTGACATGACATAAGCCGAACACATGACAATCTGTTCGACGCCGACAGGCACCGCAATTCTCAGCGCCTTTTTTATATGCCGCTTAAAAAAATGAATTCCTTCCCCGGCGCGAAGCCTTAAAACCGACTTTCCAAACAGCAGCAATGACAACATCAAAAGCGCCGTAATCACTTGGGCAAGGGCCGTGCCGAGCGCCGCCCCGTCCACGCCGAGACCCATTCCGAAAACAGTGTATGAACGTCCAAAAAGAGTCAGGCTTCTGTCCGGGAATATGAAAAACCAGTTGAAGACAACATCTAGGAAACACATCATAATGTTAAGTATGCTCGGCACACGCATGTTCCCGCTGCATTGAAGCATTCCTCCCGCGATGCCGTTCATCATAGACGCCGGAACCGCAAGCATATATATTAAAAAATAGCTGCCGGCCATCTCCCTTATTCCCTCGTCTCCGCCAAGCCATCCCGGCAGATTTTTATGTATGGAAACCGCTATAAGCAAAAGCACAATACTGTAACACAACGCAATAATAAGCCCCTGCTTCATGATATCCCTTGCATCTCTTTCTTTTCCGGCGCCTATTGCCTGGGCTATCTGAACCGAGAATCCCGTCGTTACCGCCACGCATGTACCGCCAAACAGCCACGTCGTCGTAGACACAAGACCGATCGCCCCGGACGCGTCGGCTCCGAGACTTCCTACCATGGAAGCATCTATATATTGCATGACTATTGACGATACCTGTGCAAATATCGCCGGAATACTGAGCATCATCGTAAGATATAACTGTTCGCCAAACGTGAGCCTCTCACCGTTTTTTATCGCCGCTAACAGCTTATCGCTGCCGTTATTTTTTAATCCAAACAATCTCCATGTCTCCCCTGTAAAGTTACAAACCTAACATTCATCCTCCGCCAATGAGAAGAATGAGAACGATACGGTATGCCGGGCAATATTAAAAAATATCCCCGTCCATATTTATAATATCATTCATAGAAATAGAAGTTTCATTTTCCATAATAATGACTTTCCCATATATGTCAACCCGCTTAACCGGTCCCGTTATCTCCTTATATTCCCCGCCGTTCTTATATGCGTCGGGAACAAAATACTGTATCGATAGTACCGGCCTGTCCGCAATATGCTGAATAAGTACGCTTAGTTTCTCATCCAGCAATTCCCTGCTGCTCTCGTCAAGCTCGATTCTGTCGTCTGTAAGCCTGCCGGCCTCCCGTACGGCCTCTCCATGGCCCGTGAGCGCCGCAAACGCCGAAAACTGGGCCGCCCTCTCTGACACGGGCATCGGAATCCTCGTCGCCGACTTATGATGCGGACGTTCGATTATATCGTCATATATGTTCATCTCCCTTGTTTCCCTCATGCCTTATGACCTCCTATCTGTGAGTTTCGCTCCATTGCCGTCGCGCCCTCTTTCAGGCTCATACCTTTTACCACCGCATTTTTTCCAAATCTTTTTTTTACGGACAAAAGCGCCTCCTGAATCTTTCTCTCTCTGTCCAGCTCTTCTTTTTCCTTTTTGTTCTCCTTCTCAAGCTTCTCGTAGTCCGTAAATAGATTCATCTGCTCGTATGACTGCCTCTTTTTAACTAAAACCTCATTTTCCAAATGGTTTGCCGCAATCGTGACGCGCCTGACAAGAAGATTTCTGTCAATTATCCTGTCATACAATTCAAGTACCGCCTGCATGATTTGCTTTGTGGACGACGTGTGCCCTGGGAGGCTGCATGTACCGTGCGCATGTTTTGGAACTTTTCTGCCATATGCGTCCGTCGTAATCTCGCCCCTGTACTTTTTTGCAATGTCAGGTTTGGAGAGATTTTCGATATCATAACCTATCGTTAAGACAATCTGGTCAGTAACCATCCGCTTGTCAACAAGGTCAAGCGAGAGCATATCAGTCATCTCCTGCACGACAAGTTTCGCCGCATCGTATCCGTACGGAAATTTAAGTACCTGCCCGGAACTTATACTGTTCGACGCCGGTCTGTATGCCCGTATGTCGGCGATAGTCACGGGTTCATAGCCCCACGCATGGTCAATTAAAAGCTCTGCATTTACTCCAAACAGCCTGTACAAAAGGTCCTCATTGTAATAGTCTGTCGACTTGCCGACCGAACATTTCGCAATATCTCCCATAGTCAGCATACCGTTCTCCTCAAGCTTCCTTGCATATCCCCTTCCCACGCGCCAGAAATCCGTTATGGGCATATGGTCCCAAAGCTTTTTTCTATAGCTTATCTCGTCAAGCTCGGCTATTCTCACCCCGTCTTTGTCCGGCTCTATATGCTTTGCCTCAATATCCATTGCAACCTTGCACAGATACAGATTCGTCCCGATTCCAGCCGTTGCCGTTATCCCCGTTGTACAGAGAATATCGTTTATGATATTCTTCGCGAGCTCCTTCGGCGTCATCCCATACGCTTTCAGATAATGCGTCACATCAATAAAAACCTCGTCAATAGAATATACGTGCATGTCCTCGGGCGCAATGTATTTCATATATATGTCATATATCCGCAGGCTGTATTCAATGTATAGCGCCATGCGCGGCGGCGCGATTATAAAACCAAGTTCTTTTTCAGGGCATCTTTCCAGCTCCCTTATATTATTTGACATACCGGAAAACTTTCTGTCAGGCAGCGCCCGCCTTCTCTTATTGTTAACTTCCCTTACCCGCTGATTCACCTCAAACAGCCTTGCCCTTCCCGGTATATCAAATGTTTTCAAGGCTGGCGATACGGCAAGGCAGATTGTCTTTTCCGTCCTCGTCTCGTCCGCAACAACGAGATTCGTAGTAAGAGGGTCGAGCCCCATCTCAACACACTCTACGGAGGCATAAAATGATTTTAAATCAATCGCAATATAAAAATGATTCTTTTCCAAAAAAATACCTCCCAAACATATTTCAACACAGTTGATAAAAATGCGCAGTACTGCTATAGTGTTTCTTGTAAGTACATGCAAATAAATGATTCCTTCATTCCGCAAACAGGAATGAAATAATCATCCGCTTTATATGAAAAAGTATATACGCATAGTTTAAGCGGGCAACGATATCATTTCATCTTATTATACAGTTAATAATACTACATTTATACGGAAAGAAGTGAATCTTTTGAAATATGACATAGCCATATTTGATATGGACGGAACAATCTTAGATACACTTGAGGATTTGAAGGACAGCCTCAACTACGCGCTTCGCGCATGCGGTTTTCCCGAGCGCACTCTTTCAGAAGTGAAAAATTTCGTCGGCAACGGCATTGTAAAGCTTATAGAGCGCGCCGTTCCATGCGACGCCGGGAAGACGGAAAAAAACGAGGTACGTAACATTTTCAACGATTATTACAGCGTCCACTATGCCGACAAGACAAAGCCGTACGACGGCATTACCGAAATGATTAAAAAGATACGAAACAATCATATACTGACCGCCGTCGTTTCAAACAAGCCGGACTACGGAGTGCAGGCGCTTTGCACACAGTTTTTTGACGGATTGTTTGATTATTCGACCGGTATGCGCGAGGGTATTGAAAAAAAACCACATCCCGCTTCAGTCAATTCTATACTGAAAAAATACGGCATTACAGCCGACAGGGCCGTCTATATCGGGGACAGTGACGTTGATATACAGACGGCGCAAAACGCGGGAACGGACTGTATTATCGTTGACTGGGGGTTCAGGGACAGGGCAGAGCTTATAGCGGCAGGCGCTGATACTATAGTGTCAAGCGCCCGGGACCTATATAACCTTATATGCGGCGGATAACAGGCTTCCCCCGGCATTGTACCGCTTATTTTCAGCTTTTGGGAAAACGACGCTCAAATAGCTTTTTTATATGTAATACGTACTTTACGCATATGTATTTACGTACAGAAACGGCATAGTTTACGCTACGCCGTTTCATAAATTTATTTTATAATATTATTAGTCGTTTGCATACGGATTGATTGTCTGAATCGTGCCGTCCTCATTGTATGTAATCTCTGTATATTTCACGCATCTCATGCCGCTCACGCCCCTTGAATAGGACGAGTCATGGTAAAACAGATACCATTTTCCGTTCACCTCGACTATCGAGTGGTGCGTGGTCCAACCGATAACCGGCTCGAGAATCTTTCCTCTGAACGTGAACGGTCCCTCCGGACTGTCGCTCGTTGCATACACGATAGTACATTTCGTACCGGTTGAGTACGACAGGTAGTATTTGCCGTTGTACTTGTGCATCCAAGGCCCCTCAAAGTAACGTCTGTCCTCATCGCCGGCCTTAACAGGCTCTCCATTCTCATCAAGAATTACTATCTCTTTCGGTTCTGTCTTAAACTGAAGCATATCGTCCGTCAATTTTGCAACCCTCGGTCCAAGAGCCGGCTGTTCTCCCGCAGGCGCCACAGGATTCTCAACGTATTCCCCGGTCTGCCATTTCTCAAGCTGGCCTCCCCAGAGACCGCCGAAATAGATATAACCCTGTCCGTCGTCGTCCACTAGAACTGCAGGGTCGATACTGAAGCTTCCCTTAATATAATCAGGCTCCGGCGTGAACTTGCCTCCCGGCGTGTCGCTCGTCGCAACGCCTAATCTAAAGATTCCATCCTTATCGCGCGCCGGAAAGTATAGGTAGTATTTTCCATTTTTATAGGCGCAGTCCGGCGCCCACATCTGCTGGGATACCCACGGCACTTCATCCTGATGAAGCACTTCTCCACAGTCAATGCACGCAGAGTCAACGTCATCCATGCATAATACATGGTAGTCTTCCATCGTATACTGGTCTCCATTGTCGTTATCTTCACACTCATGGTCGAGGTCATGCGATGGATATATGTATATTTTACCATCAAACACGTGCGCAGACGGGTCTGCCGTATAAATGTGCGTAACTAACGGTGTATTCTTTTTAATAATAATCATTCCTTTCATCTAATGTCACCTTAGATATAAGTAAAATTAACTTATAAATAAACGTGTTTTTAATTATAAGGGGTAGGACGTATAATGTCAATCGCTCAAATACCCGCTTACACTTATTATCTAATTCTCTATCTAATTCATATAAATATCTGCGATTATCGCAGCTTTTTCCGGAAACTGCGATTTCAAATACATCAGGTACTGCAGTGCACTTCCCTCGTATTGATGCACATTTCCAAATAATCCAACTTCATAACAATTGCGAACTACATTTATTATGCAATTTTCCGTATGCTCCTCTTTACAATCTTTACATTCTTTCAAAATATGAGCTATTGCAGTCTCTAATTCTGTTTCGTCAAACACCTTAAAATCCGTTACAGGTATATTGTCAGTGCCTCCCGGAACCTCTTTTTTCGGTTCTTTCATATAATCGCTTATACACTGCTTCGCAAAACCTATCGTACATGCTGCTCCATTACATTGTTCGCAAAACGTCTCCTGCAGACAGCAGTTGTCCAAATCCTCCCTGACAAGTTCAGCGTTTAATCCTTTTTTATGTATGTGTTCCATACGCCACCTCCACTAGTTATTGAAACCATACGAATGCAAATTTCGTACGGTTTTTAGTATAGCATATAGTATTTTAATTTTCTATTCCAATTAACTTCATTTTAGGGCGATCGCTTAAATTTAATATTTTACATCCATAATTTATAAAATTATACCCCAGGCATGTATCAGCCTGTCCATTTGAAATGCGGCGTTGGCCGGACTTGTGGACGGCAATTTGACAATCTCTCTCTTTGTCATTCCATATGCGTATTTCATATATAAATCATAGGCCTTTGTGCCGTTGGCATATATACACCTGATATCCGCACTGTTAAGAATAACGGATATATCGGCCGGAACAACATTTTTGATAGAGCTGTCGCTTGAACCTATTATATCGCATTCGCTTATAACATCCCAGAGCGCAATATGGCGTCTGTGTAAAAATGCTTTCTTTTCATCTATCGTCTCTGGAACGGTATCGTTATAAAGAGCGGCTAACAGTTTCCAGAAACGATTTCTGGGATGACCGTAGTAAAAGTTCTGTTCACGCGACTTGACCGACGGCATAGTACCAAGAATCAGTATGTTGGAAAAACTATCATATAACGGCTCAAAACCGTGTCTGACATGTGTGTAATTATTTTTTTCAATCATAAAGCAAATCCTTTTCTTTTTTGAATGAAATTATATCACAATCATTATTATATTTCTATGAAGATGCATAAAAGCAGATGGCGTAACAATACATTCTCCCATTCTGCTGTTTTTTTGTTAATTGTTCTCCATGTTCCGGAATCATTTTAGATAAAATGTTACAAGTGTCCTCTTGTCCTTGATAGGTTATACTTATTTCTATCAAAGAAAAAGCTTTATTTATTATGGCAGCGACGGAACCAATCAGGGACAAGAAACAGTTAAAGGAACTTGCAAATTATTTTTTGAAGAAAGGGCAGCTGCGTAATTATACGCTTGTATTGATGGAGACATATACCGTGCTTCGGATTAGCGACCTGCTCCGGCTCAAATGGTCGGATGTGTATGACGAAGAAAGACAGGCGTTCCGTACCCATATTACCGTGACAGAGCAGAATATCAAGAAAGAGCGTACCATTGCTTTAAACCCACAGCCGCGGGACGAGGCAATTCTTAAGATGACATTATACTGAACTCCCAATAGATATTTTTAAAAGTGTTTATATTCATGCCATAAGATGTTATAATAGTTTTTAATAAGATTATGCCAATTTCATTTTAGAAAGAAGGAGGAGAGCCAGGATGAGTACATTAGAAAACACGATTTCCATGCTCGAAGTACTACCAGAGACGGATCTAATTAAAATCCAGGATTACGCCAAAAGCCTGTTCAAGCAACGCGGGGCAGAGTACCCATTCCCATTGCTGGGCGAAGATGATATTATCAAGATCGCAGAGACTTCCGAACGGCAGATTGCCAATGGCGAATGCAAAAACGCCAAGGATTTTCTTTCAGAACTGAGGCAGGAATATGGTATATGAAGTTATTTTTTCAGCGGAAGCACAGGAACATTTTAGAAAAATTCTCCATTATCTGATTTATGAACTCCAGAGCGACCAGGCAGCGTCCAGGGTCGCGGATGATATGGAGGAAACTGCAGCAAGGCTTTCTACTGTGGCCGGCAGCCTTAAGCTGTGTGACCATCCCCGTTTGCGGACTTTAGGATACCGGACAATCCATTTCAGACGGCATAAATATTTTATGCTGTATAAAATCGTGGGCAGCGAAGCGCACGTCCTCGGAATCTTCCATGACCTGCAGGATTATAAGAGTATTTTTTAGGCACAAATTCTGAAAGTAATTAAGATATTTAATTTCTCAGAGTCCGTATAACTCGACTGATACCTCCCAGCCTCTGCGAAGGACCATAGATAGGTCAGTACGCTGAGGTTAAATACCTCGCTGGAGACCATCTTGTTGGACTGGGTGCCATGCGAGCCAGTATAGCTAACGAGATTATCCGCCCCAAGCGTCAAGTCGAGTTACGCCCGGGGCAATCGTGATATTCCCGTCCACATAGATTACCACTTGCGGCAGCTCATAGATACTCTCTTTCTTGCGGCTATCTAGAGCGTGTTTGATAATACATCCCCGCGTTTCCAAGTGCACTGCCTCCTAACTATAAGCCTTGGTTAGAGATAGTCTGCCAGGCCATATCCCTGTATTATTTTGCAAATCTTTTGTCAGAAAAATTTGTATCGGTATAGTGGAACAATCCAAGTTATGGTATAATATCGAAAGATATTATACCACGCACCGGTTCGCGTCCGACCAAAGGGAGGACAGATTCCATGGCGAATCGTGTGCACTGCTAAAAAACTGCTATGTCAGAGAACGGAGGACGATATATATGACAATGGATACGTTGAGCAGGGAAGAAAAAAATCAGATGCTGGAGGAAATAGCCTATTTTTTTAAAGAGGAGTTCGAGCTCGATTTGGGCATCATTAGGCGCGAGGCAATATTTGATTTCTTTCAGGATAATCTTGCAAAATATATTTATAACAGGGCGCTTGACGACGCAAAGAGATTTTATGAGAAAAGCGCTTCTAATATGGAATCCGACTACTATGCGCTGTATAAGGATTAATCCGGTTCTTACCACAATCCATCAGACAGGACACCGGCAGTCAAATCCCAAAGGGGCGGGGTATTGTCTTCACTTCATTGCTCACGCGGCAATAAAATGATTTAAAACGAGGTTTCAATATGCAGGATTATATAAAAATCGCAGTTTGCGAAGATGAACAGACACAGCGCAGCTATATCACGGAGCTTGTGTCTGCGTGGGCGGCCCAAAAAGGCGTCGTATGTGAAACGGACGAATATGGCAGCGCAGAACAGCTTATATATTCTTTTGACGGGGATTTTCCCTATCACATATTTATACTCGATATTCAGATGGGCAGCATGAACGGCATGGAGCTTGCAAGGCAGATACGAGACAAAGATTCAAATGTAGTTATTATTTTTCTGACCGGAGTAAAAGATTATGCCATTGAAGGCTATGAAGTCGGGGCCGTACGGTATCTTCTAAAGCCGGTCAGGGAACATGAATTTTTTGACGTGATGGATGAGGCGGCAAAAAAGGGGCGGACTGCGGCGGCAAAGTGCTTTCTTTTGGAGCACGGCGGCGACATACAGAAAATTCCGTTTAAAGACATATGGTACGTCGAATCGCAGGGGCATTATCTGCAGATGGCTTACGGCGAACAGACCGTACAGTGGAAATCAAGCCTCGGAAAAATACAGGACCTCTTCGAGGAAAACGGGTTTGTGATGGCCAGAAGGGGCGTGCTTGTCAACCTTATGCTGATTGCGCGAGTCGGCAGGACAGAATGTATACTTGATAACGGGGAACATATACCTGTCAGCAGGAATCAGTACAAGAGTGTTAACGAGGCATTTATTCAGTATTATAAAAACCGAAGGGAATGAAGTGTATTGCAGATTGGCGTTGCAATCGCCGTGTGGATTACGACGGCTGCGCTGGCTGTGGTAATTACCGCGCACGTCGTAAAAAAGCGGGCCGAGGAACAGCTTGGCGAATATCAGGACAAGATTCTGAAAACACAGCGTGAGGAAGTCCAGAACATCTATAAGACGATGCGCGGGTGGAGGCATGATTACCATAATCATATGCAGAAAATAAAGGCGCACCTTGCGCTCGGACAATTTATGGAAGTTACGGAATATTTAAACCGTCTTGAGGCAGACCTCGACGCCATCGACGTCGTCGTTAGAACAGGAAATGCAGGCGTGGACGCGATTTTAAACAGCAAGCTGTCTTCCGCACCGGATAAAGACATTGAAATAAACTGTAAGGCAAAAGTACCGGACAACCTTTTAGTCAGCGATGTAGACCTGTGCGTAATTATCGGAAACCTTATTGACAACAGTCTTGAATCATGCGGAAAAATGAAAGAAACAGATAAAAAATTTATCCGTATTTATATGGGCGTGTTCAAAGAACAGCTCTATATCTCGGTAATGAACACAACGAACGAGCACAGACGCAAAGCAGAGCACGAATTAATAAGTATGAAACGCGGAAATCACGGACATGGACTCAAACGCGTCGATAATATCGTGGCGAAGTATAACGGATATATTAACCGAAAAAATGAACCCGGCGTCTTTGTAACGGAAATAATGCTGCCTTTATAAGTGAATACAAGACTATTTATGCACGAATTTTTACAGTTCGTGCATTTTTTATTTTACCTTAGTAAATAGTGTTATTATAAAAATATCAATATAAAAAGGAGAACGACATGGGCGCAAAAAATATTGTTAAAAACATTTCCACTATATATAGAGAATTGTTCCGTTTTTCAAAACACATCTGTTGGCAGCTGCCGTTATACGCGCTGATTCGAATCATTTCTCCGCTCGTTATAAGCGCAATACCCGCCGTTGCGATAGCGATGCTTTCACAGAACGGCCTGAAAGACTATGTGCTCGGCATCAGCGCGCTTCTCATTGTAAACATGCTTCTTGCAATACTCGGCATAATGCTTGAAAACCGTTTCAGCATGAATATTATGGGTATGCGCCTCTACTCCTTTTGCTCGCGTCTGCTTAAAAAATGCCTGACAATGGATTTTTGTAATATTGAACCGGCGGACAAACAGAAAAAAATATTCCGCGGCATGCACAGTGTCACAAACAATTCACGTGGCGTTGAAGGTTTTGCCCGCTATACATTTGAATTGTTCTACGGATTGTTCGGACTGTTATCATACGGAACCATTATGTTTACCATGCACTGGAGTATTCTTCTTATCGTTACCGCCACGACAATCACAACCTTTTTTCTGAAAAAACATGCCATCCTGTACTGGCGGAGACTTGCCGACGGCAGATATAAGGCGGCTCGTGTAAACGCCATGCTGGAACATCAGGGAATATCGCTCGAACATGGAAAGGATATACGTATATATCACGTTGAAAACTGGTTTCGGGATATTTTTGATGAACAGATACGTAAAATGTACCGTTTGATAGCAAAACAGGAACTGCACTGGTATATTCCGACGACCGGCGAACAAGTCGGTAATTTTATAAGGGATTTTGTCATGTACACGCTGCTTATACGCATGACTCTGAATGGCAGTATAACCGTGGCGCAGTTTACGTTTTATGTCGGAGTCGTTGCAGGTTTTTCCGTATGGATGAACGAGACTGTCACACATTTGGCGCAGGTAATGGAGACAAACGTAGAGATGGGATATTATACGGACGCGATGGATATACAGGATGTGTTCAGACACGGAACCGGAGTAAAGCCGGATGTATCTTCTGGGGTTTCAATAGAGTTTCGCGACGTGTCTTTCCGTTATGACGAAGATGGGAAGGATATACTTTCACACCTGAGTTTTCATATTCATTCCGGTGAAAAGGTCGCCCTTGTCGGCAATAACGGCGCCGGAAAAACTACAATTGTTAAACTTATATGCGGATTCTACCTGCCGACGGAGGGAGAAGTTCTCATAAACGGTATCAGCACGAAAGATTATGATATGGACGAGTATGGAAAGTTAATTTCACCGGTATTTCAGGACGGATTCATGTCCGCTTTTACCGTAGCAATGAATGTTGCGGGCGGAAAAAAGAGCAATATCGACCGGGAACGTATCCGGCGGCGTCTTAAAGATGCGGACATATGGGAAAAAATAGATTCCCTTGAAAATAAGGAAGACACTTACATTACACAGACGCTCGAACGCGGGGGCGTTAATTTCTCCGGCGGAGAAATCCAGAAGCTTTTGATTGCCAGGGCTCTATATAAAGACGGAAAATGCCTTATTCTGGACGAACCCACAAGCGCGCTCGACCCGATTGCGGAGAGCAGTATCTATGAACAATACAATAAAATGACAAAGGAAAAGACATCCATATTCATCTCCCACCGTTTGGCAAGTACCCGTTTCTGCGATGAAATACTTTATCTTGAAAATGGAACTGTCACCGAGCGCGGTACACACGGGGAACTTCTCTCGTTGCATGGAGCTTATGCCAAAATGTTTGAAATACAGAGCCATTATTACCGAAAAGAAGAAAAGACACAGAAAGGCGGAGCATATATATGAAAAACAGAAAAGCCGTTCATCTTGTACTAAAAATCGTTCACAGGCTGTGTCCCAGTTTTTTACCGCTGCTTGTAACAATGAAATTATCAGGCGCGGCCATTCCATATGTTAATATTGTCGGAAGCAGTATAGTGATTGATAAACTGCTGCAACAGAAAGGATTTGAAGACATATTCCGTTGCGCATTATGGATGATTGTACTGAATTTTACACTGAATATGCTCACCTGGGGGTTTGACAAACTGGTCAATGTGCGAAAGTATCTGCTGACTGAACAGATTCGTAAAATGATTGCCGAAAAAGGCCTTACCCTTGACTATGAAATCTTGGAAAAAAAGGAAACTCTTGCGTGTATATACAAAGCAAGGGAAGGGATGAATGCAAACGGTGATATTTCCGTTTTTTGCGACAGGATTGCCGGTATGATTGGCGTAATAGCCGACATCATATATGCAGCAGTTTTATTTTTCCCGGTATTCTTAGTGTCCGGAAACGATTCTTCGATACCCTTTTTCCGGTTCGTACAGTCGCATCTCGGCGGTATGGCATTGATATTAATTTTGGCAGGGCAGCTTATAGTTCTTGGATGGAGCCAGCGGCGTATGGGAGCGCTGCAGAAAGAAACATTTGACCTCTCTGTTGACGCAAACAGACATTACGATTATTATTTATCATTTCTTATGGATTCATCCAGTTATACGAAGGGAAAAGACGTCCGAATGTACGACTTTGGAAATACCATATGCGAAAACTTTAAACATGACACGGGTATAATGTATAACAATTATTCCGGTATGCAAAAGAGAATTGAAAAATATTCTTTCCTGAATGAATGCTGCGCAGCTGTGTTCACCATTGCCAGTTATGTATATGTAGGCGTTAAAGCCGGGCTCGGCCTTATCAGTATCGGAAGTGTGGCAAGATACGTCGGTTCATTCACAAAATTTAGTTTTGCTTTGGGAAGCGTAGTAAGAGCATACACGGATATTTCTATCTGCGCACAATATCTCGCTTATTTTGAAAAATTTATGGACATAGAAAATGAAAAATATAACGGTACGCTGCCGATTGAAAAACGCGACGACAACGATTATGAATTTGAATTCCGGGACGTATCTTTTTCTTATCCGAACAGCGCGGAGCCTGTCCTAAAGCATGTGTCAATGAAGCTGAAGGTAGGAAAAAAGATGTCTCTCGTAGGACCGAACGGCGCCGGGAAAACTACGTTTATCAAGCTTTTATGCCGCCTGTACGACCCAACGGAGGGTCAGATTCTTTTGAACGGCGTAGATATAAAATATTACGATTACGACGAATATATACGATTATTCTCGGTCGTATTTCAGGATTTCAAGCTGTTTTCCTTTTCAATTGCGGAAAATGTAGCCGTATCGAAAGAATATGATGAAGACAGGGTGATACGCTGTCTTGCGCAGGCCGGCTTTACAGAGAGGCTTGGCACATTGAAAAATGGCGTTCACACGCAGCTTTACAAGCTTGAGAAAGACGGTGTCGAGATTTCCGGTGGAGAAGCACAAAAGATTGCCATCGCCCGCGCCTTATATAAGAACTCTCCGCTCGTTATACTTGACGAGCCGACTTCGGCGCTTGACCCGGTTTCCGAATATGAAATTTACCGTAGTTTTGACAAACTGGTCGGTGAAAAAACGGCCATCTATATTTCACACCGCATGTCCAGCTGCCGGTTCTGCAACCGGATTATCGTATTCGACGGCGGACGGATTGTACAGCAGGGCAGCCATGAGGAACTGATGGAGGATAAGGAAGGACTTTATTACGAGATGTGGAACGCGCAGGCACAGTATTATGCCTGATATAAAGAGGGATAGAATGTGTATTGCTCATAAAAAGGGAGGTACATACGTTGAAATCAATGAGAATGAAGCGGGCTCCGCCTGACCCTGGCCTTGCATTCCGGTTGAATTATTGACTATATTATAATACGTCCGCAGGATTGGCAAAAGCCTGAATTCCTGCGGACAATGATGAAACTAAACCGACGGCGCGGGCGCGGCTGTGGATTCATCGCCGCTTTTAAGGTGCTGTCGTCCCTCGACGTCCATCTCATAATTTTCTTTATATATAAGTTCCGAAATAGGAACAAATTCGTAACCCTGCTGCTTTAGGTTGGTTATTATCGAATCGAGCGCGGCAGGCGTATATTTTGCACCGTTGTGGCACAGTATGATTGAGCCCGGGCCCAGATGCTTATGGTTGCACACCGTATTGATTATTGAGTCTGTTCCATAATCCTTCCAGTCAAGACTGTCGACGTCCCATTGTACGCAGTGATATCCCATTGCATTAGTCGTCTCGACAACCGTATTGTTGTAATCGCCGTACGGCGGCCTGAACAGGTTCATCTCGACCCCGGTAAGTTCCTTTACCTTGTCGTGCACTATCCTGATTTCTTCCTCACACTGTGCGGCGGAGAGCTGGCTCATCTGCTTGTGGCTCTCACTGTGGTTGCCCAAATCGTGGCCTGCCGCCGCAATTGCTTTGACATCATCCGGGAAGTTCGAAACCCATCCTCCGGTCATAAAAAATGTAACTTTTACATTATGCTTTGCAAGTATATCGAGTATGTTCTTCGTATCCTCATTGCCCCATGCCGCGTCAAAGGATAATGCAATCTTTTTTTCGTCACCCCTGTCAACACAATATATCGGAAGCTTTCTTCCTGACGACTGTGATGTTAAAATGGTTTCACCGTCATTCAACCTGAATAAAATTCCAAATAACAGCATAAAGCTCATAACAACCGCGCCGGTTTTAACAAATAACTTCATAAAAATACCACACATATATATAGTTTGATAATATATATGTGCGGCAGGGTTGTCAGTATTCCATGCTCCTAATCCCTTATATTTCTTCCGTATAGCTTTTATTGCATCAAATTCATACCCGACGCTGCAAGAATCATTTTCACAAGTTACCTACTGGATTCACTTCTGACAAAAGCTTCTGTGTTTCCCTGTCTCCGAACAATGTTCCGATTTTCGCATCCCCGGACATGACTCTGTCGACATTACACTTCTTCTTATCCGCATCCTCCAACACGCAACAATTCTGATGCCAACATTCCCCCATGCATCTTCCCTTAACCGTCCATGCGTCATTTTCCGTCAGTTCATATGTAACAGCTTTAATAACCCGCTCTGTTGAATATTTTTTAAATCCCATAAGGTATTCCAGGGTTTTCCTGTCAGTGATTTCGTCAATGTTGATTTTATGATTCCTTATCACGGACAAAATCATCTCCCGTATAATAATTTTATCCGTTTTCCCTGTGCCTGTCCATTCGGTCAATTTTGAAAAACTTAAAATGATATGTTCAAAACAAATCATGTCCAGAATAATAATCTGCTCCGCATGTTTTGCTGCTAACTCCTTTAATTCCAGATATTTGTTCATCACGTCCATATTATCATATACAACATCGAAAGCGAGAAAATATTTGTCATTCTCATGTGGTTCCAATCCCCTAACAGCATCCAAAATCCCTTGGTTACTGCCTTTGCTCTCCACCACACATTTATTTTGAAGAAGATGTTCATTCACCATATTCCAGTAATGCAGCCCCGCTCCCATATCTTCCGTCCAGATATAGTTCATACGCTCACCAACTCCCTTATCAGCGTCACTTGATAATCCGTCTCATTTAAAACCACGAAGCTTTCTGCCGACAGGTTTAGGCCGTCACAATTCCTTGCAAAGAGCATGTACTGATTGCCTGTTTCAAAGTTTATAAAAAACCTGTCTGCATCATCTAAAAGCAGATCCGCATTGTCAATTACGATAAATTGTTTCCTGCACTTTTTCAGGCTGTTATGAAAGTCATCCGATTTATAATTAAAAAGCTTTATATTTTGATATTTCTCTGTCATTTTCAAATCTTCCAACATCTGGTAAAGGTACGTCTTGCCTGTAGCGCTGTCCCCCCTTACCAACGTAATCCGGTCTGCAAATGACAGGAAGTAAGAAAAAGGTTCTGCTCGAAATTCTATCGTATCATAAATCATCCATATCCCTCCGTTCATATTCCCCGGACCACCATTGCTCATACCCCCTACGTCCAACAACGATGTCTTTTTCATTAAAACAGATTTCCGTACCGTCGGCGATATGAATCCTCTCCGGCCTGGACATGTACAGATATATCCCATCCATTGCAAACAGCATATCCAGTACATTTTTTCCGCACTCATCGGCATTGACTACCTTATCCGGATTCTTCATCACGTTCAGCAGGGTCTTGCATCCGCTGGAAAGGTTGCGCACCGTACCCAACCCGTATTTTGTCTCTATATGTTTATCACCTGTCAGTTTTGCATGGTCAATCTGCCATATGGCTTCTTTTTCCTTCTCTGAAAAATCCTCATTGCCGGTATAAATATTAAAATACCAGTCATTTTGCAGAATCCAACCCTCGGAATTCTGCTTATCCGTATAAACATGAATCATTCCGAACACCTGCCTAAGAAAACATTACTATCTGCCAATGCCATAAATCCCCTCCGGTCATAAAATGAATCTCCCTCATAGCTTATCATTAATAACTAAAGTATACCCCAATTCATATATCCTGTAAAATAAAATTTTCGATAGTCTGTTGAATATGTGTATAAATATCCCTTGTCTGTAATATTCATATTATGTGTACTGATTATATGGTGAAAATGTATTTAGGTATATTAAGAAAATGTGTGCGGAATATACTACACGCCGAATATCTAACACACTGCAGTATCACTTAACGGTATATACTTTAATAAGTTTCTTATAGCCTTTCTTCTCTGCCTTTACCGTTACCTTTGTCTTTTTCTTAAGCCTGTAATTAAGCTTAAGCGTAAATTTCTTTCCTTTCACCGATGCCTTTTTATATGCTTTTTTCCCCACCTTTATCCTGACAGATGCTTTTGATACGGATACCTTGCCAGTTATCTTCTTAGCGTTCTTAGCACACTTGATATCCGACACCTTAAGCTTTTTAAGGACTGGGGCTTTTGACGGAGACGGTATCGACTTTACCATCGGTTTTTCTGTCACATCAGATGTTATGTTTGGCGTAGGTGTATGCGACGGAGATAATGTCGAATTATCAGTCTCCTGCCCGTCTGATCTGACCTCGCCCGTCTTACTCCACAAAGCAGATGCTAGATTAATATGCAAAGCCGGACGAACAGCAGTATAACTGAAATCTACGTGCTGACCATAAGGTGTGCTGCCGCCATGGTCGTAGACATACGCCGCAAAATCACTATCCGTACCAGGCGAGCGCAGCCACCATATTCCGTTCCCAACCGTGTCAGAACCCGTGCTGCTCCACACATTATTAACTTTTGCATAATCCGTATTCTTAGATTCACATGCCTTATCCGTACCAAACCCATATACAGCGTTACGAGCTTCCGCCACGGACAGCAGATATACCTTGTCATTTGTATCATTACCGCCTTCTGTATCATATACAGGATTATCATCATTAACAACTGTGGTTTCCTTAACCGCTTTCTTTTCCTCAGCATCAAAAGCTTCGTTATAGAAGTTTTCATTAAGCCACTTTCTCAGCGTACATATCTCCCATGTAACATCATCCTTTTCCTCATTATACAGTTTACAGTCAATATTCTTATCTGCGAGCAAAAATGCGTCGTCACCAGTAACGGACAAAACTCGCCATTCCAAAGCATTTTTTTCAAATGTACAACTTTGCCTGTAACTTCCAAAATATACACAATCCCATGTTGTAACACCATCTTTTATTCTTGGTGCATGTATTCCGTCTGTCTCAGACGTAATATTACCGTCGGAATCCACCTCACCGGCATCCTTTACTTTGGAAGATGATAAATTAACATTCAGAACAGGCCGGACAGCCATATCACTTTCGCTTACCACGCTGCTAGAGCCTTCTCCTTGCATACTGACACATGGAGCACGATTACCGTCAGTGTCAGACGACCGCAGCCACCAATACCACAAGCCGTCCTTATATAAATCAGTCAGCATCATTACATTATTTACTTTTGCATAATCCGTGTTTTTTGATTCTCTTGTTTGAAAATGTCCAGAACCAACAAATGCGCCGTAGAGTTGCGCATCAAACCCATATGCAACGTCACATGCCTCCGCTCTAGATAATAGGTATACTTTATCTATCGTATTGTTACCACTTTTCGTATTATATGACGAATTATTTTCATTAATTACCGTGGTCTCAATTACCGCTTCCTTTTCCTCCTCATCAAAAGCTTCGTCATAGAAATGCTCGTTAAGCCACTTTCTCAGCGTACATGTTTCCCATGTGACATCTTCCTCTTCCTCATTATACGGCTTTACGTCAAGATTTTTATCCGCAAATAGAAATGCGTTGTCACCATCAACCGACAGCACTCTCCATTTGATTGGCTCTGGTTCAAATTTCGCATCCTGATAATAGCTGCCAAACTTAATCTTATCCCATGTTACCACTCCATTTTCAACTCTCGGATTTCTGATTCCATAATCCTTCCCCGCCGCAGCCGTTACCATATTATTTTGTGGCAACGTACCTCCTGTAACTAATACTGCTCCCACCATAAATATGCCAAACAGTTTTTTCCATTTACTCATTGCCATTCTCCTCTCTACTAATTTTTTTGAGTTGCAGGGCATATATAAAATATTTCACAAATTGCCTGCAGAAATAAGAATTATACCTCTACACATTCAATAATAGTACAAAACATCTTTTCCACTCCTATTATCAATTGCACTTATATAGGTGCAATTATAGCATAAAAAAAACGTAGAATCAAGAAAAATCTCCAAAACAAGTGTAACCATTAGGGAGGCAGTTACCATGAACAATCAATATGAAAAAAATATGGGACAAAATATCCGCGCTTTACGTGAAAGCAAAAATATGACGCAGGAACAATTATCTGCCAAATTACAGTTGAGAAACTGCACTATCACCCGAAGCGCCCTTGCAAAAATTGAAGTAGGACAGCGCCATCTATACCCCGACGAGATTTTCCACATTAAAGAAATCTTAAATGTTTCTTATGAGGATATTTTTCCTGTGATGCCACACTTATAAAATAAAATATCTACATCCGCTTACTCAACCTAGTAAAATCAAGCCGCTCCATCTCTATCGGAAGCTTCCTTCCTGATGACTGTGATGTTAAAACGGTTTCACCGTCATTCAGCCTGAATAAAATTCCGAACAACAGCATAAAACTCATAACAACCGCGCCGGTTTTAACAAATAATTTCATAAAAATACCACACATATATATAGTTTGATAATATATATGTGCGGCAGGGTTGTCAGTATTCCATGCCCGGCACGCCGGAGCCCTCGCATTTCGCCAAATGAATCAGTCCCTTATATTTCTTCCGTAAAGTTTTTTGATTGCATCCAAAAAACGGTCTCTGATTATGTAATCCTCATCTTCAAAGTCGGCAATCCTGTTCTCTGGCGGTATAAGCCCTCCCGCCATCTCAAGATGCCCGCCGCCGCTGCCGATTCCGTCAAGCGCTTCAGCGATAAGGTTACCGGAATGTATATCCTCCTCCTCGCTTCTGACCGAGAACTTCAGGCTACCGTTCTTCTCAGCATACAAAACGGCAACCGTGACGACGTTAAGTTTTAGCACAAAATCCGAGACCATGGCAACAAGCGCGTCCTCACATTCAAACGGTATTCTCGCAACGGCTACGTAATCGTATATATTTACATTCTGTATTGCCGCGCCGTATGCGCGCAGGTCGGAAAGCTCCATACTGTTATTGTACATCCGGCCTACAAGACCGGAATCCGCATATTCAAACAAAAAATCATACATCTTTATATCAAGCCTGGAAAGTCCTCTGTTCAGCGAGTTGGTATCCATTTTTATTCCGTAATACAAAGCAGACGCAACCTTTTCTTCGACAGGTATTTTACTTTCCATAATATATTCGGCTATTATGGCCGAACACGAGCCGGTTATCCTCAAATCCTTATATCTGTACTCATATTCCCTGTATATCGGATGGTGGTCGATGCAGGCGACCTCGTCGCCCGGTATGTCGGTGACGTTCGAATTAAACTTCTGTCCATCCACAAGAACCACATAATCTTCTTCCTTAATGTCAAGTTCGTCGTATGCCGTCGCAATGATCCCAAAACAGTCAAACATCTTCGTGACGCTTAACTTGTCCACATGTCCGTCATAACATATCGTAGACGCTATATCATGCATTTTCAAAAAATACTGCAGGCCGTAAGCGCTCGCAATCGCGTCAGGGTCGGGAAAATTGTGCGTCTGAACCCATACGGTATGTCCCCGAAGGAGTTTTAATAAATCTTTCCAATTATTATCCATGCTATTTCCTCATTTAAAAGTATAATCAGGCTTATAACCATAATAGCAGTCATCGTTACGCCAAACGAACAGCGCCTGCCATTTTCAGCCAAATTACGCAGAATAAATATTCAGTCTGCAAGGCGGCTGAATGATACTCAGCGCCGGGCGGCGTCACTCCAACGGCTCAAAATCTTCTGCCGGATGGTTACACCACGGACATATGAAGTCCTCCGGAAGCGTATCTCCCTCGTATATATAGCCGCACACCGTACAGACGAAACCTTTTTTTGCCTCGTCTGTCTTCGGTTTTGTTTTAATGTTTTTGCGATAGTAGCTGTAGGTGACGGATTCGTCGGAAGATAAAACCTCCGCCTCGGTAACGTCAGCCAGAAACAGCGTGTGGGTTCCGAGGTCCGTGCACGAAATGACCTTTGCCGAGATAAATGCGTTCGTCTCCTCCGTAAGATATATAAGGCCGTTTTTTGAGCGCTTAAACGTAATCTGTTCCGTTTTATCCACATCAGCCCCGCTTTGGAAGCCCCAGTGCCTGTAAGTGTCAAACTTTGACTGTTCCGTAAGGACGGATGCGTTAAACTCTTTTGTCCTCATAATCATATCGTGCGTGTAATTCTTTTTATCGACAACGGCTGCTATGCGGTTTGGAGTTATCGTAACCTGACTCACGGTATTCACGATACATCCGTTATCTTTGTCCCCCTCTTTCGCAGTGAGGACAAACAGACCATATGTCAATTTATCCATCGCTTCCTTACTCATATAAACGACCTCCTGAAATAACTTATCATAATATTTTAAAACTTAAATAAATGTTCATCATAAAATACGTCATTACGCAACTATGCCGCTCAAGCAAAGTATTAATAAGTGCGATATCTCAATTTACATCGGCGTTACTATCATTATACTGCATACTGCAAAAATGAAATACCATAATTACATCGGTGTTAATGTCTTGATACTGCAAAATTTAAATACCACAATTTACATCAGTGTTAAGAAGTCATTATACTAAAATTGAAATATCACAATTACGTCTTGTTAATGAATCACAGTATTGCCTAATCACATTAAAATTTGCATAAATACATAGTTACACGTTATATAATTTTTCGTATATTCCGCCCTTTGCAATGAGTTCCGTATGCGTTCCCGATTCCTCTATGCCGTTCTGCGTAAGAACGAGTATCCGCTCCGCATTTTTTATCGTAGTAAGCCTGTGCGCTATAACAAATGTCGTACGGTTTTTTGCGAGCTTCTCAAGAGACGACTGCACAACCCTCTCGCTTTCGTTGTCAAGCGCCGAGGTTGCCTCGTCAAATATAAGTATCGGAGGATTTTTCAAAAATACCCTTGCAATCGAAAGCCTCTGCTTCTGACCGCCTGAAAGTTTGATTCCCCTCTGTCCTATATCCGTCTCATATCCTTCCGGAAACGACATAATGAATTCATGCGCATTCGCGCTCTTTGCCGCCTCAATCACTTCTTCCCTTGAAGCGCCGGGCTTTCCGTAAAGTATGTTTTCAAATATTGTTCCCGCAAACAGATATACGTCCTGCTGTACAACCCCGATATGCTTTCTAAGGCTCTTCAAAGTAATTTCCCTGATATCCGTCCCGTCAATCCTTATCGTTCCCTCCGTGACGTCATAGAATCTCGGAATCAGCGAACACAGCGTCGTCTTACCCGCCCCGGACGAACCGACAAGCGCGACATATTTTCCGGCCGGAACTTCAAGGCATACATCATTCAGTACATTTTCAACACCGTCGTTGTAACGGAACGACACATCCTCAAACGTAACGTCCCCGCGCACATTGTCAATATCCCTTGCACCATTAATATCTGCAATATCCGGCTCAATATTCATAATTTCCCTGAATCTTTCAAATCCGGTATATCCATTCTGGAACTGCTCCGTGAAATCAACGAGGGTTCTGATAGGTTCGGTAAATACGCCTATATAGAGCAGAAATGTAATAAGGTCAGGTATATCAATCTTTTTATACGCTATAAGTATTGCCCCCGCAATGATAACGCATACCTGTATCAGCGTGGTAAACGCCGAAACTCCCGACTGGAACGCGCCCATATACCTGTAGCTGTTTTTCTTGGCCGAAAGAAAACCGTCGTTTCCGACACGGAACTTTTCATTTTCAAGAGTCTCGTTTGCAAATGATTTTACTACGCGTATGCCTGACAGGTTGTCCTCTATCTGGGCGTTAATCTCCGCTATCGTCTCCCTGTTGAGGCGGAATGCCCGCCTCATTTTTTTATTGAGTATAAACGCAAACACAAACATGATAGGAAGCACTGCAAATGCCGCAATTGTAAGCCATCCGCTTATACCCGACAATATTATGAGCGCACCCGTAATTTTAAGCAGCGACAACAGTATATTTTCAGGTCCGTGGTGAAGAAGTTCCGTTATGTCGAACAGGTCCGTGGTAATCCTGCTCATAAGCTGGCCTACCTTTGCGTCGTCATAAAATGAAAATGACAGCTTCTGCATATGGTCGAACAGCTCCGAGCGCATATCGTACTCCATCTTCGCACCCATAACATGTCCGTAATTGCCGATAAAGTACTTGCTGTAACAGTCCGCAATCACAAGTACGGCCAAAAATCCCGCTATATAGATGAGCTCCCTCATTATGGTGTCGGAATCCTTATAAATGAGCGTATTCGTCACATATCTGACAACGAGCGGTATAACGAGTGCCACACCCGCTGACACGATTGCAAAAAACATGTCCGCGGCAAAAATATTCATATACGGCTTATAATAGCCAATCATTTTTTTTAAATTATTGTTCATAGTCTCTTTCCGTTCAAATGAATTCCCAGGGCGTGTCATGTCTTGTTGATATTGGGCAAAATCACGCAGAATATTCATTGTCAAAGTTCATATATATTCGTCGCCGGCGTTAAATATATGTTCCTCTTACCGTACCGTCTTTGTATTCGTATACTTGTTGCCGTAAGCGTCCTCCTGCATAACCGTAACCGTCTTTCCGTAAGGCTGTTTCGGAATTTTTATACTGTATGATTTCTTCGACATAACCGCATCATATCTGATTCCGTCTATCAGTGCATATACCGGAGCTTCAAGCTGTATCGTTCCGGTTATGCTTTCCTGACCCGCAGATATTTCCGAAACGGTGACGCCTCTTACCGACGATATATTACATGTTCCCCCAACTACGGTTACGGCGCTGCCTCCCTGTATTTCTATTGTATTGCCTCTCACATCAGGCGCCGAAGAAGCGTTCAACGCAATCGCTTTTCCTGTATTACCGGTAATGGTATTATTCGTCAGAGCGGATATTGACGACTGGTTTTGTACGGATATTCCGGTCTGTCCGCTTCCCGAAACCGTATTATTATTGATTGCCGCGTCAGAGCCGAGTACCGTGATTCCATTTACCACGCTTGACAGAATGGAATTACCGTCCATGTTTGCCGAGGATTGATCCATCACGGTTATGCCGTGCTGTCCGGACGCGCGAATCGAATTACCGGTTATCACTGCCACCGAACCTTCATACACTCCTATACCATGTTTCCCGGCCCACTCTATAGTATTACCTGTCAGTTTTATATTCCGGCTGTTTCCCCGCAGCGCCATTCCGTTATCAAACAGGTTGCCGTTTCCCTTAACCGAATTGTTCAGAACGTCTAAGTCGTTGCATGAAAGGAACTTGTAAGCGTCCACAAGGAATTTACCACCGGAAGAATTGTTATTCCTCGTGCATGTATTGCCGGATACCGTACCTTTGCCCGCATATCTCATATAGATTCCCGTGCTTGCGCTGTTTATTGTATTGTTCGATATATTAACGCCGTCAATCACGTATTGGTCAGTGCCATATACAAATACACCGAGCTGCATTGTCTCTTTTCCGACGTCATATTTCGTCGTATTAATGACATTGTCCGTTATTTCAAGGTTATATTTACCTTCTGGCAGTGACATCGCTTTGACGCCCTTATTTCTGTTAAAGATCGTCTGTTTGCCCTCCGTGGCATATGATTTGAACACGACGCCTGCATACACCTTGTCAAACGTATTGCCTGTCACCTTGAGATTCCTGTAATTGTACGCATATACAGCATTCTGGCTGATGTCGTGGATATTGTTACCTGCTATCGTGATATTCGACGGATAAATGCCCTTGACAAGCGAATGGGAACCTATCGCCCTCGGATAACCGTATATCTCGTTGTCCTCAATCGTTACGTTCATGCATGGAGTATCGTCATACGGCATGCCGTCCGGCAGAATCTTATAATTGTGGCATACGTCAAGCTGTATGGCCTCCTTGTCGTCATTGTTGCTGCTCTTTTTAAATCCGTAAAACGTACATCCCTTTATTTGTACATCCCTGTCCCCTCCGAGCTCAAGAAGATGCGTTCCATAGTTGTTCCTAAGCGTAAGATTCGTAAATGTAAGATTCCTCGAATGCACGAAAAAAAATAAGCTTCCTCCGGTTTCCTTATTGTATTTCAGGAACCTTGCATCCCATGTTCCGCCGTCCACCGTAACATTTTTTACATTATTATATCCTTTTTTTCCTTTCTTGCCATTCTTTGCAGTGCGCAGCATATAAAGCGCCTTTTTGTTCTTTTTTATTATCTTAGTCTTTTTATCACATTTAAGATAGGTATTGGAGTTAATGCTTAACGTCTTTGTAATGTAATAGGTTCCGGACGGAATATATACCTGCGCCTGTTTTTTTGACGTTCCCTTTTTGGCCGCCTTATCAAGCGCTTTCTGAATCGCAGCCGTGCTGTCCTTGCCGCGCTTTGCCCCAAATTCCTTTGCTGTTACATTGTATACGGCTGAAAATTGTCCCCCCGCCGAAACATGCCGCGGCGCATGGCAGGTAAGTCCTGCAAGGAGTGCGCCAATAACCATAATGGATATTATTTTTTTATTAATACGTAAAATCCTGCCTTTCATTATATTTTGTCCTTTCTTTTCTTTTATTATATTTCAATCTTATAAACGATTATATATTTTCATCAACTGCTATGGGTATGCAGTTGATTTAACCTGCAGTGGGCCTGCCGCAATAATCACATGAAACGGCATTTCCCGAAGTAACAATCACAAAAGCGCCGCATCCTTCGCATTGAACAACTTTAATCCGGGCAGTGATGTTTGAAATTTCTGCCTGCGGAATATTTTCAGGCATGGAAATTCCTGCGCAGGTAAACGTAGATATCGCTTCGGTAATTTGTCTAATCCACTCATTCTTCTGGTTTCTTTTAACAACAAATGAAAGTTTCTCGCCAGACTTTGTATAAAATGTTATATTGAAAGAAATTATATTTGACGTAGTTTTAATATTGACGGTATTCCCTTGTGTTTGAATTTCAGACAGTTCATACTCATCAAATTTGGAGCCAAAATTAAGTCCATGCGCCTGAAAAACTATTCTTTGGTCGGTAAGAAAAAGTTTTCCTCCCTTACTTCCGACAGTCTGCCATTTGTTTGCCGCTCCTGACATAAGGAGTCTTTCCCCCTGTCTCAAAGCCAATTCTGTGAATCCCATAATACTCCCCCTTATATATGTTATATACTATGCCTTAGCCAATATTTACTTCACTCGTGCAGAACTTTAAAATCCCTATATCATTATGATTTCTTATAATTCTTATATCATCATGATTTCAAAGAATTATTATACTGTATATCCCGAATCTCCTCCTCCACAGCGCGCACCTCGGCAAGAAGCCCCGCCGCCGACAGCCGCACCGCGCCCTGTCCAAATATTATTATCTGTTCAAGCGCGTCCGAAGTCGCCACCGTGACATTATGATTACCGCCGAGCTTATGTACGGTCTTCTCAATATACTGGTCCGCCGTCTCGGCCTCCTTTGTATACACGACGTGTATGTTGTTGTACTCCATAACCTCCCTGCTTTTCCCCTTTACCCTGTAAGCGTCGAACACGACAATGACCGTAACGTTTTTATAGCCCTGATAGTTACACATAATATCTAACAGCTTTGTCCTTGCGCTGTCAAGGTTATCAGCCGCAAGGTCCTTTAACTCATCCCATGCAAATATTATATTATATCCGTCGACAAGAAGATAGTCCTCTTTCGCTTTTTTTGCGGAAGAATTTCTCTTTGCCTCGTGAGAGCGCGGCTCGGGCGGCCTGTCATAATCAACGGTGCGCTTTACGGCGGTTTCCCTCTTATGCTTTATCTCACCGTAGGTTTTTACAAATATATCTTCGAGCTCCTTATCGGAAAAACCGTGGAGCGATACGGCCTGGTAACTCTCCGGTTCCGAGTGGTACGCCGCAGCCGGTATTTCAGGTTTAATATCGCGGCCGATATATTTTTTTTCCACATGCATATAATCCTCGACCTGCTCCCATGGCACATAAACCCCCGCCCCATGCGAACAGAACACGGAACCTGCAGGATTCGCGATATCCGCCTCGGCATCATATCCCGAACAGGATACCACCTCCTCCGGATTGTGACATTCCCCGTATCCGCAAAGACTGCAGAACAGTCTTCCCATTCCTTTCGAGTAAGCGGCAAGCTCCGTGTGATAGCCGCGCATAGTGGCGACCGGGCATACCCCTTCTATATAAGTGATTTCTCCGTCAGCCGAGGGCTCGCCGAACGTGCCGTGCATCTTCTGTATATCGGTCATGGCGCGTCCAATCATATCGGCTGAAATCTCAAGCCTATAGCTGTACATCGGTTCAAGCAGAACGCATCCCGCTTTCATAAGCGCATGTCTGACCGCCCTGTACGAAGCCTGCCTGAAATCCCCGCCTTCCGTATGCTTTAGATGGGCGCGACCGCCGACGACTGTAATCTTCACATCAGTCAGCTCGCCGCCGGTAAGAACCCCCCTGTGAACCTTGTCCGAGAGATTGCTTACAATCAGCCGCTGCCAGTTGCCCGCAAGCTCATCCTCACTGCAGTCCGTCTCTATCGTGACGCCGCTGCCGCGCTCCGCAGGCTCAATAATCAAATGTACCTCTGCGTAATGCTTTAGCGGCTCATAGTGTCCGACTCCCTCGGTCATACGCGCGATAGTTTCCTTATATACAATGCTTCCGGCGTCAAACGATACCTTCGTATCGAATCTTTCCCTAATGATTCGCTCCAGAACTCCCGTCTGAATCTCGCCCATAAGCTTGACGTTTATCTCGCCCGCCTGCTCGTTCCACTCTATCTGTAATTCCGGTTCTTCCTCCTCAAGTTGCCGCAATCTGTTATACATATCATGTACGTTACATGAATCAGGCAGAATAAGCCTGTATACCATGACGGGCTCAAGCATGGGCGCGTCGGAATCGGGTTCTTCTCCAAGCCCTTGTCCGCAGAACGTATTGTCAAGACCCGTAATCGCGCATATCTCTCCGGCAGACGCTTCATTCACACTCTCGTAGCCTTCTCCCGAATATATCCGAATCTGATTGACCTTCTCTCCATCTATTATCATCTTAGGAGTAAGGCTCCCACCTGTCAACTTGACATGTGTGAGCCTGTTTCCCTGATTATCCCTCGTTATTTTATATACTTTTGCCGCAAACTCACCGCCGTACACCGGTGTGCGGGTGTATGTTCCGATTCCCTCCATGAATTCGCTGACGCCCGTAATTTTTAGCGCCGAACCAAAAAAACATGGAAATATCTTCCTGTTCCGTATCATCTCCGTTATCGTTCCGGCAGATACAGCCTGCGTTCCGATATACTCGTCGAGAGCCTCTTCGCTGCACATTGCAGCCTCCTCGTAAAAATCGCCTCCAGACTTATCTTTGCAGTGCGTAAAATCCACACATTCCGGGGCAAGCCTGTTTTTCAGCTCATCCATAATTATGTCCGGATTATTGTCCGGCTGGTCCATTTTATTTACAAATATAAATACCGGAATTTTATATAGCTTCAACAGTCTCCACAGCGTTACAACATGGCTCTGCACGCCGTCGCTGCCGCTTATGACAAGTATGGCGTAGTCCGTAACCTGCAGTGTCCTCTCCATCTCGGCTGAAAAATCGACGTGTCCCGGCGTATCCAAAAGCGTAACTTTCCTGCCGCTGAATACAAGCTCAGCCTGCTTTGAGAATACGGTTATCCCCCGCTCACGCTCTATGTCATGGTTATCGAGAAACGAATCCCTGTTGTCCACCCTTCCGGGCTTCCTTATAACGCCGCCGAGATATAAAAAACTCTCGGCGAGCGTAGTTTTACCCGCGTCAACATGCGCCAGTATTGATATAGTAAGCCTGCTGCCATCCATCCTCTCACCTGTCCACTCCGTACATTACAAACGAAAACTCATGCGCCTTATCCGACGGGATACTATACTCGTCGTGCGGACGCGAACCCCAACTGTCGTCCCCTCCGATTCCCATCTGCTCCTTTGCAAGTTTTACAACCGAGTAGTTGACAGGAGGAAGCTCGTATATATGCCTCGCATTCTCAAGCTCATGCGGCGTGTACGGAAGCACGCTCCCCTCCATATAACCCGGAGCGTCTTTTGATTCAAAACACAACCCAAAACCATTCTCATCCGTAACCTTAGTATATCTGATAGCGGTATGGTTTGCACACTCCTGCGGTATAACGTACGGGGTCAGGCTCTCCGAAACCTTTTCGTTGTATATTCCAAGCTTACAGCCGTTATTTCGGTCGCGGTAATTTTCCGCCGGTCCCAATCCGTACCACGTCTGCATATTAAATTCAGGCTTAACTTTTACGGTAATTCCGTATTCAGGTATCTCAGGGAGGTCCTCGTAACCCTTATAACTCATTGCGACTTCTATCCTGCCGTCCTCGTGGGCAGTATACCTCATGTCAATCTTAACTTCGTCGTTGAGCGCAAATGCGTAAGTGTATTCTATAACCGCCGCGTTGCCGTCCATATGCGCTCCGACAAACTCGGGCTTTTTGTACATACTTGCCGTCTTCCAGAAAGTATCTCTGAATTTCATGCCGTTTCCGTTGTCATTGTCAATCGGCGCCCTCCAAAAGTTAGGCTCAAGCGGGCTTTTCAGCATCTCGACATCCTTGTACTTATATGAAATCAAGCCGGCAAACTTATGGAATATCGCGCTGTAATCAGCTCCCTTTACGCCAATCGTATAATCGCAGTTTAACAGCCTCACCGCGGAAGCATCTTCCTTGGCAGGTATTGCATTTTTTATAAATGTATACTGTCCGAAAGCAATCTCATAACCTTTTTCAGCCCATACGGTATCATGTTTAAGGGTAAACAAAACAATATATGTTATATCTCCATATAACATTTCAGCCTTTTCAGTTATGGATTGCGGTATCTCCACCTCGGCGCTCCTCAATGGCTCTGCCTTTGCAGTAATACTCTCCGTGGCCACATGTACGCCGTTGTTGTACAGCGCAAGAGTGCAATCATACTCGGACGTATCTGTGAAAAGTGATTTGTTGATTATTTTAATCCTGTTCCCGGTAATCTCAATCCTTATATTCTGATAGTTATACTTGACTTCAGGCATCTTAGGCGACAAAGTCCTGTCCGCAAAAAGGATTCCGTTGACGCAGAAATTGTCGTCGGCCGGCCTGTCGTCAAAATCCCCGCCAAACGCAAGATACTGTTGGCCGCTGTAGCTTGTATCCTGAATGGCCTGGTCTATAAAATCCCATATGAATCCGCCCTGATAGCGCGGATTATTTTCCGCAAGGGTAGTATAATAACTGTGTCCGCCGCACGAATTGCCCATGGCATGGCTGTACTCACAGCAGATAAACGGCTTGTCAGGGTTCTCCGCAAGAAATTTTTCTATATTCTTCGTCGCCGTGTACATCTGGCTTTCCATGTCAGAAGTATCGTTGTACCTTCTGTCCCAGAAAATTCCCTCATAATGTATAAGCCGTGTATCATCTATTTCACGCATGTAATTGGACATATCGTAAATGTTTTTGCCGCCAAACGCCTCGTTTCCGCACGACCATATGACAATCGCCGGATGGTTTTTCTTCGTCTGCACGAGCGAAGCCGCCCTGTCAAGCAGAACGTCGTGCCATTCCGGGTAATCGCATGGAATAACCTTCGATTCAAGGCCGTTCGCACCCGGATACGCCCAAGAGCCATGCGTCTCAAGGTTATTTTCCGCTATCATATACAATCCGTATTCGTCACACAGAGTATAAAAATAATTCTGGTTTGGATAATGGCTCGTTCTTACGGCGTTTATATTGTGCCGCTTCATCGTCCTTACATCCCATTCCATCTCATCCTTTGTGACTGCGCGCCCGTTGACATGGCTGAAATCATGCCTGTTGACGCCTGAAAATACTATGCGCTTTCCGTTTATTTTTAACAGCCCGTCCTCAAGCTTGAATTCCCTGAATCCGACACGCTCCTTTACCGTCTCTACAATATTGCCGTCGGCGTCATGCAGTCTTATGATAAGTATATACAGATTCGGCTTCTCCGCGCTCCAGAGCTTCGGTTCATTTACCACACATTCAAAGCTGCTTTCCTTTCCCTCATATATTTTCACCGGATTGACGTACGAGTACATATCCGTCTCATATAATTTGTTCTTTATATCGGTTTCATGTTCGGCAAGTTCTACGGTATACGAGTATGATGTATTTGTATAGTCTCCTATTTTCATATTAACCGACAGCCTTGACCTGGAGTAGTCATTTTTATCAAATCTTGTTTTAACAAATATATCTTCTATGTGGATGTCCGGCGTCGTGTACATATAGACGTCCCTGAATATTCCTCCAAGCCTCCAGAAATCCTGGTCTTCAAGCCAGCTTCCCGACGACCATTTGAACACCTGCACCGCAATCCGGTTTTTCCCGGTTTTCACGTAATCCGATATATCAAAATCGGACGCGTCGAACGTATCCTCGCTGTAACCTACGTATGCGCCGTTTACCCACAATGCAAACGCGCTCTCGACGCCCTGAAACGATATATATGCTCTCTTTAGGAAATTATCCGGAACTTCAGTGTCAAGGACATAACTGTATACGGGATTGTATGCAACGGGAATCTGCCCCGGCGTTATCTCCTCGTGTCCATCCCACGGGTAAATCACATTTACATACTGGGGCGCTTCATAGCCCTGCAGCTGTACATGCCCTGGAACCGTAATCGTATCCCATCCGCTTACATCATAGCCGTCCTCCCAAAAATCCTGCGGACACTCCTCATAATTTTTGGAAAAATTAAATTTGTATTCCCCGTTAAGGCAGAGCACGAGCTTTTCACCGTTTTCATAGTGGTGCGTGCTAACCGGCTCCTTTCGGTTCACCTGAAATATCTCGGGATTTGCCACAATCCCGTAATCAAACTTTTTTCCGTTCTTAGCCATTAATTAAATACCTCCATTCGTTTTAACACATACTCTTCAGCATATATGCAATATAAGCATTCATGCAAATCCTGACCGCACGGTTCACATTCCGTTCCGGGCTTTCCTGAACAGGCTTCTACGCTCTACTTGGGTCAGCGCCGGACGAACATCTCCCGGATTTTCAACACCGCCAAATAGCCTTGCTTGCATGGCTGCCTGGAGCTACGCTCCGCCTCGGTCCTAAGATTTTCCTTAATTATATAGTATCCCTCACATGCATTCCATGAATTATAGTGATTAATTGCTGATTATTCAATAACTCCCGACGCCTTCTGCGGTTTCTGCCCCCTCTTTCGCGTCCTTATCTTTTTCAAATTCACTGTCCTTCCGTTATAGGTATCCGTCTCCTGTCCCAAAGGCAGGCATGTACAGTATGCCACGCTGTCGTCATTTTCAAGAGTTATTCCCTTGACGCCGCGGCTTGTCTTCTTGAACTCACTCACCTCCGACAGCATGAATCCAAGCGACTGTCCCTTGGCAGTAATCATCGATACCTTGTTGTCATTTGCCGAATACTCAGAAGCGGACATCCTCTTTACACACACAAGCCTGTCCCCATCGTCAAGCTTTGTCGAAACAATCGTCGTCCTGTTTGTCTCAAATCCTGCGCCCGATACAAGCTTAATATACCCTTTTTTCGTTACAAACAAAAGAATGGATTCAAACATTTCCTCAAACGACATGTATGCGACAACCTCCTCGTCGCTGAACTTACAGAGCGTATGAATGAGCGTCCCTTTGTCCTTCGCTCTGCATCTAGGTATCGCAGAAGCTTTCACGTGGTGCAGGTTCCCCTCCGCCGTGAACACACAGAGCTTGTCGTCGCTCTGCATAGAAACGACATGCGAAAATTCCGAAAGCGTCTCGGCCGTAAGCCTGTTATAGGCGGCCGCGTCAACACATTTAGTATATCCAAACCTGTCTATAAGAATGTATAACTCCTCCACGACAATTTTCTCAACATATACCTTATTCTCAACTGTCGCAAGCTCTGTCTTGCGTTCACAGCTGAATTCTTTCATATACCCCCTGAGACGTGTCTTGATAACTTTTAACAGCTCTTTCTCATCACCGAGAATCCTCATATAATCGGTTATATCTGAAGACAGGCTCTCACCCTCCTCGTGAAGCTTAAGAATTTCAAGCCCTATAAGCTTTGACAACGGCATCGCAAGAATCGCGTCCGCCTGTCTCTCGGAAAAATCAAGCTGTGCGGCCTGTTTTGCGGACAGGCTGCTCTTAAACTGAATGTCGGTCGTGTCACCGCTAATGAGACATCCCTTTGCCTGTGCGAGCGAGCGGCTCCCCCTAAGTATCTCTATAATCAAATCTATTACATCCGTCGCCTTGATAAGTCCGTTTACTATCTCAAGCCTTGCGTTTGCTTTTTCAAGTAAATGTTCATATTCCTTTGTGTACAGCTCCTTCTGAAATTCAATAAACTCTTCAATCATAGGTTTGAGCCCGAACTGTATAGGCTGCTTGTCCTTCACGGCCAGAAGGTTCACGCCGTACGTGTCCTCCATAGGCGTTTTTTTGTACAATCCGTTCAGCAGGTTCCCCGCATCCCGGTCTTTTTTAACCTCAATGACGATTCTGATATCCTCGCCCGACTCATCCCTCACATCGTATATCTCGTCAAATACTTTGTCCTTTGTAAGCTGTGCAAGGCTCTCGACGAGCTTCGTCTTGTTTCCTGCTATCGTGTACGGAATTTCCGTTACAATGATATTCGTGCGCCCGTTCTCACCCGGTTCAATTACGGTTTTTGCGCGCACCCGGAGCCTCCCCTCACCGGAGGCATATATTTCTTTTATATCTTCCTTATTTATGATTGTTCCTCCCGTCGGGAAATCAGGCCCCGGTATATACTCCATGAGCTTTTCAAGTGAAATGCCCGGCCTGTCGATACATGCTATGACGCCGCTTATGACTTCCGCCGGATTGTGAGGCGGAATGTTTGTTGCCATTCCTACGGCAATTCCGGTAGTTCCGTTTATAAGAAGGTTCGGCAGCATGGCCGGAAGGACGCTCGGTTCTTTCTCACTCTCGTCAAAGTTAGGCACAAAGTCAACAAGGCCTTTCTCCAGATGCGACAGCATTGTCATCGCCGCAGAAGAAAGCCTTGCCTCGGTATATCGCATCGCCGCCGCGCTGTCGCCGTCAATCGAGCCGAAGTTTCCATGTCCGTCCACAAGCGGCACTGAGAGCGAATAATCCTCTGTCATACGCACGAGCGCGTCATAGATAGAGCCGTCACCGTGAGGATGGTATTTACCCATTGTATCACCGACAATTCTCGCACTCTTTCTGTGCGGCTTGTCCGGCCCAAGCCCAAGCTCTTTCATAGCGTACAGAATACGCCTCTGAACCGGCTTCAGCCCGTCCCTTACATCCGGCAGCGCCCTCGATATTATTACGCTCATGGCATAGTCCCTGAATGATGTCTTCATTTCCTCGGCAAAATCCATCGATATTATGTTCTCAACCGTAACAGCTTCTTCCTTCTTTTTTCGTGCCATCTTATCCATTCCCTCCAAATAATGTTAAAACCGCTGTTTTACGCAGGAATCAAAGTACGTCCCACTGATATTCCTGCTAGTGTGATGCCTATTGTAATTTAAACGTCGAGGTTCGCATACTGTGCTTCTTCCATTATAAATGCCCTTCTCGGCGGTACGCTGCTGCTCATAAGCAGTGTAGTAATACGGTCCGCCTCAATCGAATCGCTGATTGACACCCTCGCAAGCGTACGCGATGCCGGGTCAAGCGTCGTCTCCTTCAACTGCGCCGCATCCATCTCCCCGAGCCCTTTGTATCTCTGAAGCCCCGTAATCTTTTTCCCTGTTTTCCTGAACTTTTCAAGCTCATGGTCGTTGAACAGATAACGGGACTCTTTCTTCTTCCCCTCATTGTAATCCACCTTGTAGAGCGGCGGCAGGCCCATGTATACCTTGCCTTCCGTCAGAAGTTCCGGCATGAACCTGTAAAAAAACGTCAGAAGCAGCGTACTGATGTGCTCCCCGTCCACATCGGCATCGGTCAGTATTATAATCTTGTCATACCTGAGTTTACTAATGTCAAAATCATCCCCTATTCCGCAGCCGAACGCCGCAATCATAGTCTTAATCTCGGCGTTTACAAGAATCTTCTCAAGCGTCGCTTTCTCGACATTGAGAATCTTGCCCCTGAGTGGAAGAACGGCCTGCGTCTTTCTGTTCCTCGCAGTCTTTACGGTACCGCCTGCCGAGTCTCCCTCGACAATGTATATCTCACATTCCGCAGCCTTTTTTGACGAGCACGACGCAAGCTTGCTTCTTACGTCAAAGTCGTTAAGCTGCTTGAGCACCGCGTTGCGTGCCTTATCCCCCGCCTTTCTTGCATTGTAGGCGCGCATTGAATTGTCAAGTATTTTTTTCAGAATCTCTATGTTTTTATCAAAGTATAACTGTATCTCCCTGCTGAATACTTCGTCGACAGCCATCTGCGCGTCCGAGTTTCCAAGCTTGGTCTTCGTCTGTCCCTCAAACTGCGGGTCCGGATGCTTGATTGATATAATGGTTACAAGACCGTTGCGGTAATCCCTTCCGTCCAGTTTCTCCTTCTCCTTCACCATACCGAGCTCTTTCGCATACTGGTTCATAACCCTCGTCAGCGCGGTCTTAAAACCCGTTACGAGCGTTCCGCCCTCGGACGTGTTAATTCTGTTGCAGTATGAATTAATCTGTTCACTGTAGTTGGTCGTATATTGCAGCGCAATCTCCACCTCGATATCGCTGCTTTTTCCTTCTATATATATAGGTTCGTCGTGCAATACGGCTATATCAGACGCAGCCTCTTTCATATTTTTTATAATGTGCGTTATATAGCTCTTAATTCCATCTTCCTCATAGTACGTATGGGTTTCGCCGTGCTTCTCGTCCTTAAAAATAAGCTTTAAACCTTTATTCAGATAAGCTATCTCACGAAGCTTCCTGCGTATGGTTTCACTCTTAAAATCAACCGTGTCAAATATTTCAGCGTCAGGATAAAACGTAACCTTCGTTCCCGTGTCGGATTTGTTACATTTGCCGACTGCCGGTATCATGCCCTTCTCAAGCATGGTTACGGGATGCCCGCCATCCTTGTATTCATCCCGGAACACAAGACCGCCGCGCCTTACCTCGACAATCATTTTTGTAGAAAGTGCATTTACCACAGACGCACCGACGCCGTGCAGGCCTCCCGACACCTTATACACGGAGTTTCCAAACTTGCCGCCGGCGTGAAGCATTGTATATACAACACGGACCGTCGGTATTTTTTTTGTCGGATGTATATCTACCGGAACACCGCGCCCGTTGTCATGTACGGTAACGGAGCCGTCCTTTCCGAGCGTTATTATTATCTCATCACAAAATCCAGCCAGATGTTCATCTATTCCGTTGTCAAGAATCTCCCATATGAGATGATGGAGCCCCCTCGTCCCGGTACTTCCTATGTACATTCCCGGACGCTTCCTGACCGCCTCAAGTCCTTCCAAAACAACAATCTGACTACCTGTATAGCTTTCCATACGAACCTCCTGCACGAACCTGTAATACCCGCAGACAATCCGTCGGATACCCCCACCCATGCGGATATCCAGCTTAACGTCACAAGGTAAAACATATATTATTATCTTATATCATACAAACATATGTTTGTCAATAAAACAAAGATTCCCGCCTGCCTTACTTTTATCATAAGGAACAAAGAGAATGTCGTTTGCGACATTCTCCGCGCCAAGCGCGTGTTGCGAATGCAACTAACTACATCTCGCGCAAGTGCGCATCCTTAGCGGAGCGCTTCTTATATAATAGGAAATTGCGAAGCAGTTTTTTATTATATTAGAAATACTTCCGGCCGCATAAATAATTACACAGCCGGAAGTATTATACAGCATGTTAACTGTTTTTGCAAAATGTTTCTTATACCACCTGAACCTACCACCTGAAGCTCCTAAGTATCATCTTTTCAAAATCATCTCTTACTATACTGATACAGATAGACGTCTTCCGGGTCCCCCAAAAACATATCTTCCCCTATTGCAATATAAAAAAGATTCTCATTTACCGCAACCAAATCAACAACGCACGACATGGCGCGTTTGAGTTTGGGACAATCCTTAGCAGTTATCAGCTTTTTTGGTTTCGATTTGTTATGCTTCGTATCTAACATATACACACCGTTTACATTTGAAAAATATATTTTGCCGTCAACTACATCGTAGGCGCGTTTCTGTTCAAGGCGGTAATCATTCTTTACGGGATAAAGGGTACGAATATTTGCCGGCGTCTTCTCCTTAGGCACGGCATGCTCCCACAAACATTTCCCGCCATTTTTTGAATATTTGTAAAATGACACGTCATCCGTCCCATACGGATAACCCCCGCACAGCTTCTGGCACGGTCTCGGAAGTTCACAATTTCTTACTATCTCCCCGGTTTTCCATTTAAACCGCTGCAGTGAATACCGAGTCTCATTTGCCTCTGAATTATAATCCGTCCTCTCGAATATAAAATCAACGTATTCTCCGTTTATCTCAAAGTCCTTAATCTCATAATACTCATTGCGCATACCGTCCCCGTCCGTTGCCCCTGCATCGAAAAACGATGTGGCCTCATTAGGGGGGAAGCTCGACAACACCTTTCCATTCCTGCCTACCGCCTTAAACTTTACGCCCGGCCTTCTCCTGCTTACGTCATCCGGATTGAGCCATGTCCATCCGGCAGAGAAGATCATTCCATCTTCATTTATTTTTACTATATCATAATAATCCCTTACAGGACATTCGTCATACCTTTTTTTGCATTTTACGACTCTGTCCGTCTCTTTGCCTTTTAAAGGCCAGCTCCTCACATAATGGCTGTGATATATCCTGCCGTTTTCATCCGTTTCATTTAATAAATAAAGAAGGCACAGTCTGTCTTTTTCATTGTAGTCCAAACTAATTCTATGTCCCATTCGAGTATTATCCTCTCCGCCTGCCAACGAAAAATAGTCCCCATATTTACCCTCAAAATCAAGCTTCAGTGACTTCTTGGTATAACCGCTTTTATTTTTTGCCGCGGCATCTGTAAAAGTACTGCAAAGCCCGCATAATACTGCACTAATGCACAATACTGTTACAAATATGTTTCTTTTATTCATAGGCTTTATCCCCCTCTATCATCTTTTTCTGTACCGGAACAGGTAATCTGGCCGGCCGTTTTCACCTGATACGGTCATGTAAAAACACTTCTCGTTAACTGCCAATATCTGTACGACTATCGAAAGACCGTCTTTAAGAGCCGGGCATTCCCGGGCAGTTATAAGCCTTTGGGGCGCCGAGTTGTTCTCAAGCGTACTTAACATGTACACCCCGTTTACGTTGGCGTAGAACAGTTTCCCTTCTGTCACACAATACTTCTGCTTTAGCACATCACGAGAACGCTTTCCCAGAGACGCCTTCCCTTCCGGCAGCATATTCTCCCACAAACATTCCCTGCCATCTTTGGAATATTTGTAAAATGAGTTCATGTCCGTTCCGTATGGGAAGCCCCCGCACAGCTTCTGGCACGGTCTCGGAAGCTCATGAAAGCTTACAATCTCTCCCGTATTCCAGTTGACACGCTGCAACGAATATTTTACCGTTCCTTTCATGAAATCCGCATAATCATATCCGCCAAAATCAGACCTTACAATAATATAGTCGACATAGTCCCCGTCAATTTCAAAATCCTCTAACCGGTACCTTTC
>JAAVXK010000041.1 GCA_022790615.1 Lachnospiraceae bacterium | reverse complement strand
GGACGCTTTTAAACTCATTGCTTATCCACGTATTTTTACTGTGAATAACGGCAGTGAAGGTATTCCGGCATTATGGAGGGAATATTACCAAAAGGAAATCTTTAAAAAAGCCCCCGGATATCTAGGGATACATTCAAAGAAAAAAATGAACCCAAAAGAATTCCTATACGGAATCGGATGTAACGCAGACGATGTAAGCATAGTTCCCGAAGGCTTTGTAGAGTTAGAGATTCCTGCTTTCACATGGGCCATTTTCACATGCGAAGGTCCTATTCCTAACGCAATTTACCATACATGGTATAAAATAAACGAACAATGGCCGCCGGAATCCGATTATGAAAAGATACTGGATTACAATATTGAAAACTATTCACCTAAAAATAATTCTTCCAACAAGTATACCAGTGAACTTTGGCTTGCTTTAAGAAAGAAGAGTGAATCATAAAAGGGGACGCCGCAAAACTCAGTGACTTCACAATATGATACTAAAAGTTTCAGAATGTATACGCTTCATATTGTAGGAATCCTTTGGTCCCGCGGCAGTTCCTTATTCTATCATTTACACAGTAAGTATTATAACCCGTCCTAAAAACCCATTGTGCTTAATCAGTTCTTTGCAATATAGTTTTTAATATCTTCATCGGTAATGATTGAATACACTTTCGCACAGCCGTCCCCGCCATACAGAAAGGATTCACTTTTTTGTGATGCGCCGTTCATTGTCATTCTGTTTGCTATTACAATTACAGCTGAAATCTGTATTTTTGCCATTTTCATTATTTCATCAATTCTGCCGGAAAGAGTCCGTCCCGTTGAGATTAAATCGTCAATAATTATGACTTTATCGCCGTCCTTTAACGTATATCCGCACAGTGAACGCCCTCTGCTATCCGCCACTTTTCTGTCATGACAATAATTGACCGTCATTCCGTATTTTTGAAACAGCGAAAACGCCGTCGCAGCTGAAAATGATATTCCATGATATGCCATCCCCATAACAACATTAAAATCAATATTATTTTCTCTTATACAGTCGGCAAAATATTCTCCTATTTTAGCAATCTGTGCATTCGTAACAAACTTTTCCGTATCGATATAGTAAGACGACGTATCTCCACGCTTTAACGTACAGTTTTTCATTTGCAGAATTCCGTTGCCGGTCATGAATTTTATAAAACGTTCCTTATTAGTCAGCGCGTTCAGCTTATAATCCATCAGCTCATCTATTGATACCCCGAAAAAATCAGCAAGCACCGGCAGGCTTGTAATATCCGGAAGCGCCGTCTGGTTCTCCCATTTACTGACAGCCTGCCCGGATATGTGCAGTTTTTCAGCGAGCTGTTCCTGTGTAATACCCCTGTTTAAACGAAGCTGTTTTATATTGTTGCCAATAGCCATATATTATCCCTCCACTAATTAAAATATGTTTTGAGGAGCGCTTCTCTATGGTCAATATTACACTATATTCATTTGGTTAACAATAATCTGTTAAGACATTACTTCCCAACCGCCGGTTGAATAGTATGCCGCCCCAACTCTCACTTTCCCACACATCCGCAGGCCTTGAAATCCTATACGTTTCCTCCGCCGCGGATTATTACCTTTCCGAAACATTCCATAACCGGGTCCTCAGTAATTATTTCCCCAACGCTGTCAGCTGTAATTGAGCCGGTTTTTGGATTTTTTACTGATAGTATATGACCGCGTATATCCGCGTCCACTTCCGAGTATTCAAACGCAAGGTCTGTGTCCTGCATTGTACAGTTCATTAATTTGAGGTCTTTGCAGTAGCAAAGGGGCTGCGTTCCGATAATGTCACAGTCTATAAGCGTAAGACCCTCCGAAAACCAGCCAAGATACTCCCCCTTGACGGCGCTGTTTCTCACGGTCACATTTTTACTGTGCCAAAATGCATCCTTTGTATCTAGCTCGCTGTCTGCTATTTCAAGGTTCTCCATATACTGAAAGGAATATTTCCCTTTCATTCTTACATTATCAAGCGTTACGTTGCTGCTGTCAAAAAACAGGTATTCAGAAGTAATTTCCGTGTCTGAAAGACTTATACCTTTTGATTTCCATCCGAATTCCTGAGAGTTTACCTTACAGTTTTTCAGCGATATATCCGAGCACTCCCTGACCGCCTTAATTCCTCCAAGTACAGAATTGGTAATTACTCCATGATTCGAGTACCACAACGCAGCGCGCGTAAGTTCGTCAAAAGTAATCGTATCGGCTCGAAATCCTTCCACATGCCAGAGAGGATACCTGAGAGAAAAACTACAGTTTTTAAGGGTTATGTCCCTTGATTCCTTAAGCACGGATTCCCCATCCGCCTCCCCGGCAAATACACAATCCGACACATCTGCATGTTTAAGATTATATAAAGCTCTTTCCTCATCAAACTGCCTGTTCTCTATATACTTCCTCATTATAATCATCCCCTGTAATTATTTTGTTTAGGGAAACACCGGTGCAAGCGTTTCATAAGATAATATTATACCATGTCCTCCGAACATGGCAGGCTCTGCCGGATGCACACGGTTCGCCATTGAATCTGTCCTCCCTTTGGTCGGACGCGAACCGGTGCAGGTATAATATCTGTCGATATTATAACCTTAAATATTTGTACTTGCAAATACCCATAATGAATATTTATTTATACGCATTGCGAATACTAGAGCGTGTTCCTTGCCATCCTGCCTATTTATCATAAATAGACGAATAAATATTAAACCCGTCAACAATCTCGCTTGATAAACCTGCCGGCAGCATCAGCATTTCAAAACCAATGTAAAAACCGTTCTCATAACATTCTTCAGCCTTTGACAGCCTGAAGCCTATATCGTATCCTTTACCGCTTTGTTCCATCGAAAATGTCTGCATATAATACGAAGCGTCCTCACCTTTTTCAGCATTTTTCTTTTCATGATACGAATTAAAGGAATTATAATATTCGCCTTCATACTGCACAATCATCCACCCGTCACTATTCGTAATGTCAATTTTTCCCGAACCTTTCATTCGGTCAAAAATTTCTTCGTCTTCATGGTCCAGATATCCTTGATTTTCCGAATCGGCTTCCACAGTGTCATCTTCTAAAACAGCGTCCGTCGAAGCAGATTCTTCCTCACAAAAAATATAATCATACGAACTCCTTATAATCTCCTCATACTCATCCTTCTGCCATTTTCCATTTGTCGCGTACGTAGTGGCAAGCGTTCTCCACACCTCCCCCGTGAACGCGTGTATAGTAAGTATTATCCTGTTGTCACCACCGCATAGATAAGATATATTCCACATGCTTAAAAGTTCTTCTTTATCCACATTTATGGAATAATATATGGTAGACAGCTCGGCATACTCTACTTCAAGACCTGATAGTTCATAATTATCAAGCAGTATATAATTGTTTTTCACTAAAGAATCAATCCATTTTTTCCCTACAGAAACCGCCTGCTTCTGTTCTAACTGCCCGTTCATAGGTTCGTGCAATATAGATTTGTCAGCGTCCGCCCATGAACACAATATATTATATCTGTCACGAATGGATAATTCCACATCTTTCGTATACCCCGCAACCTTATCAATTTCATATTCATTTTCCGATTTGCCGATTCCCGCCTGTCTTACAAACGTCTTTCCCGTCTGGTTAAGGAGTCTTCTTTCCATATTATCCAAAAATATACTTGTCAGCATTCCCGCGCCGGTTATTATAAGCATTGATACAAGTAAAATGATAACGGTACGAAATCTACTTCTAATCATCCCCGACACCTCCGTAACATTTAAATTCAATATTTACGCTCGTACCTGAATACCCGTCGCTCTCAAACGACAGCTTCGCATCATGAATTTCAGTAATCTTTTTTGCCAGGTAGAGACCAATTCCCGCACCGTGAAGCTTTCTCGCACGGGACTTGTCAACCATGTAAAACGCCTCCGTTATCTTTCTTAGTTCACCCGCAGGTATCCCGCAGCCGTCGTCTTTAATATGCACGTTATACGTCTTTCCCGCATTCCGGCATATCCCGCTGATATTGATATTTTTAGCGCCCGCTTTTACCGCGTTGTCGACAACATTAAGAAACAACGTCTTAAACAAATCATATTCCGCTTTAATATATGCTTCTTCAGCCTCGCATGTCAGCAAAATGTTCTGCTCCTGCGAAATGTATTCCAATTCCCGGGTGAGCTCATTTAACATCTCGTCGGCTCTTATTTTTATAAGCATGAACTCCTGATGCCTTAAAAAAGTAATCTCCATAAGCTTCTGTGACAACGCTTCCAGGCGCATACCCTCGTTCCATATATACCAGGCCGCTTTTTTCTGCTCCTCCCTTGGCATGTCCTTTTTGTATATCCTGTCCGAATACCCTATGATTGATGTAAGAGGTGTTTTCAGCTCATGTGCAAAATTGGAGACAAAGTCTTCTTTCTGTCTCACCAAATCTTCAAGTTCCTTTACATTATCCGCAATTGCCGCGGACATTTTATTGAAATTATCCGCAAGCTGCCCTATCTCGTCCCGGCTCCTTATCGTAATGCCCTCTCCGTAACTACCATCGGCAATCCGCTTGGTTGCCTGCATAAGCCTGTTTATCGGCCGGGTCAGATAATAGGAAAACCCGAATACGAGCAACATAAATATAAAGGAACCGATAATATACACGCCAAAGAATTTCTCCTTGATATTTCTCTGCTCGTCAAGAACGTCTTGTATGGAAAAGCCCGTTACAAGATACATCGACTCACTGGACT
>JAAVXK010000127.1 GCA_022790615.1 Lachnospiraceae bacterium | reverse complement strand
GTTGTCGGCGATATGCGATACATATTCGTCTATAGCGAATACGTGGGAGGGCAATCGCCCTATTCATATAGGAGTCAATGACGGCGAATATACGGATGAATATGATATTTCTACGTCTCGGTATTATTCATCAGCCCCCGTAAACGATTTGCCGGAATCGGTTTCGGATGAAAAAGACACATTGATTTTTGGAACTTCAAAATCGGGAGCCCTGCAATATGGAATAGCGTTATCCCGGGCCCATAAGCTGTGCGTATGTTCAGCGGACGAGGCATCGATGGAAGCCTGTTATCACAGCCTGTTTGGAAATTTGACGCTGTATAGTGACAGAAAGATTGTGTTTATTGACGGGGAAAAAGGAGCTTTCCAAAGTATGGCGGACAATTTCCCTTCCTGTCAATACATAAATAGCGTGGAAGCGCTTGATATCTTTATTGAAAACTTAAAACCGGAACTGAATACAAGATTGGAACATGAAGCGGCACGATCAATTCGCCTGTTCATTGTTATAGCGGAGTTTAATAAATTTTTCGATATGATATCGGACGGGCAGGCGGCTTTCATGCGAAAGCTGCTCCACTATATTGATTCGCCGGAATATGGAATCTGCTTCATATGCGGATTTAATGCGGATGGAGAAAAAAGTAATGACAGCCTTTTTGTAACGCTGGTTGTTAATGCCGGAAACTATTTGATATGCCGGAATACTTATGATAAAGCATTATCAAAGATTGAGACTTTGCCGTTTATTCACGGTGTAAGCGCATCAAACTGTTATGTATGTTTAGATGGAAAAGCAGATGAGATAAGGTGGTGAGTTCTATGGAAAAGGTTTCTGTAACGGTTAGGGCGCCTGCCTTGCATGGCAGTTACGATTTTATTGTCCCGGACAATATGGCGGTTCGCGATGTACAGAACCTTATGGTAAAGATACTTGAATCAGAATACGGCGTCTCGGGAAAGAGCGATGATTTCATGTTATTGGACATGTCGGATGGAGAAGTTTTGAGGTTGGAATGCAGTTTCAAACAACTCGGCATTTCTGATGGCGCACGGCTTATGTTGGTATAGCCGGGAGATACATTTTTATAAAAGTGCGCCCAACTACCGCATACGGATAAAAGCACATCGTTGGAGAAGAAAGCAAAGTTCAAAAATTAAATGTAAAGTGAAGATAAATGGAAAAAGTTTTAGGGGCTATATAGTAATTTTATATGAAAATTATGATTAGGAGGATAAATGTGACGTACAGGATTAACTATTCAAAGGTTATTTCACAGGCGGACGCCATCTCGGATGATGCAGAAAGGCTTTCAGGCCAAATTAAGCTGCTGTCACAGATGGAGCAGGACTGCCGTTCTATATGGAAAGGACAGGCGGCGAATGCATTTGCGGCAAAGCTGGCCGCCCTGAAAAATGAAATGACTCGTACCAGGACACAAATGACTCATTTGGCTTCAACAATTAGATACTGTGCCGATAGAATCCGGCGCGAGGATGAGGAGGCTGAACGCCGCGCCGCCGCGCTAAATTCTGGGAAATAGTATTTGATTGTAGCAAATAATCAATCATGCAATATGAAAGGAGAATGAATATGCCATCAACAGTTTTTGACGTAACACCCGAGGAACTTGAAACTTCTGCTAATAATGTCGAGGGAAAGACAGGCGAGTTCACCAAGGCCTATAATAGTATTTACACGGCGGTTTCGGACTTGCGGGTAACATACAAGGGTGAGGCAAGCGATACTTTTAATCAGAGAATTGAAGGATACAAGAATGATTTTGCCGCGGCCGAAAAGGCGCTGAAAAATTATGTTCAGTTTCTCCGTGACTATGCTTCCAAGATGAAGGCCACGGAAAATGAAATAAAGAGCAAGGCAAGTTCTTTAAGCGTAGGTCAATAAACATAATTTATGTGAAAGGAGATTAATCATGGCACAAGTAGTAGTAGATTCAAATGTTATGCGTGACAAGGCAAAAACGCTTGAAAATGCGTCCGTTACAATACAGACGCTATATTCTGAAATGCTTCAGGATGTTACGACAACAGCCAATAAAATGAAAGGCACGACTATCGAAACGCAAAAGAAGCAATTTGCGGGAATGCAGACCACGTTTGATACGATTGTAAAGGACATTAAGGCGTACAGTACTTTTCTTACACAGGCCGCTGAAAGTTATGAGGCGGCTGAACGTGAGGGTACGCAGAAAGCGCAGGAGCAGGGTAAGATATTTTAATGCTGCTGTCTGATTCCGATTGAAGTACATCCGGCGATATAGAGGACTTAGCTCGTCGGGTGTGCTGTATGGAAGGAGGGGGAGTTGCGTGCCGAGAATATATGTTGAATTTGCGGGGATGAAACAGGCGGGAAGCAGGTGCAGGTCGATTTCTTCATCAGTGAGCAGTATACGCTCTGATTTTCGCCGGACTGTCAGTCAGCTTGACTGGGATGTAAAATATAAGTCTGATATTAATTCCACTGCAAAGCATATTGCAATGAAATTGGATGGTTACGCACAATCTTTAAAGTCATATCAAAGTTTTATTGATGATGCATATGAGCAGTACATCAAATTGGAAGGTGAAAAGTTTTCCTTATCTGTAAAAGAAAAAACCATCTGGGATAAATTTGTCGGGGAGTTCCACGCCGGATTCGGGTGGAGTGATATGCTGAAAGGCTCCGGATATATAGGAACTATTTATAACATGATTCACGATATAAAAAAAGGAAGTACGTGGATAGACTTGGCGAAGTCGGGTGTTCGTATGTATCAGTTTATGGACGAAGCGGCAAAGACATACTCGAATTATAAGAAAATTGGAAACGCGGTCGGAACAAGGACAGCCATGACATGGTGGGCTAAAAAAATTACCGGTCTGAAACCTCTTGGAAGAGCGTCATCCGCCAAAAATCCCTATACACGATTTGTGAATAACCTCAAAAACAAAACATCACCATTCAATGCGCAATTTAAAAACACTATCAATAATTTTAAGGGAGCCAATGGTGTTGGAAAGGCGGCTGCCGCCTGGGCAGGCGTGGCTGTTACCGGAGTCACAAACTGGTATAGCAATAAGGAGGAACAAGCGAATTCCAACGGTACAATGTCAAATAGAAGGGTGATTGCAGAGACTGTTACAGAGACAGCTATTGATACGGCATTAATTTACGGCACGGGAATTGTGGTAGGTGCGGCAGTGACCACCGTACTTGGTACGGCTGCAGTACCGGGAATTGTTGTAGTAGCCCTTAGCGGAGCCGTTTCTGCCGGGTTAAATGCAGGCGTAAAGGCATTGACGGGTAAGACGACGACAGAATGGCTTTCTGATACGATACTGGATACGGGAGAAAGTATCGGCAGGGCTGTAGGCAATGCAGCAAAAAAGGTGTCAAATTCTATAGGAGGTTGGTATCGAAAATTATCATATGCATAATGAAGGAGGCAAAATATGAGCATTAATGAATTGTTACCTGTTGGTTCTATCGTATTACTGAAAGATGGAGAGAAGAAACTAATGGTTAGTGGAATCAAGCAAATGGATGCAGGCGGTGACGGTAAAGAATATGATTATCTCGGCGTACTATATCCGGAGGGCCATATTGGAGAGCAGTTTCAATATTTGTTTAACCATGACGACATTAACGAGGTAGTGTTCCGCGGTTATGAGGATGAGGAGAGGACGGAGTTTTTGGCTAAACTTTCGGCATTGTATGAAGGATAAAGCGCGCTTTTCAAATATTATTTCTGTATAGCGGTACGATATTGTATCCGATGAATGAGTCAGGTGATTGTTATGATTAGGGCTGTATGCTATTCCCATATTGGAAAACGCCTGAACCATGAGGATAACTTTTGGTTAAACGGCACAATTATTGAAGCAGAGTTACAAAACAAAATGTCGAAAATACAGTCGGTTCATTATGAATCGTCAAGTATGGGAGAAGTAAATATATATGCTGTCAGTGACGGCATGGGAGGGCATAATGCCGGCGAAGCGGCAAGCAGAATATGTTCCCGGCGTATTGGTGAACTCAGTAACAAGGCTCAAAGCTGTGCGGATATTTCCGAGTTGGTTCTATTGCTGCAGACAAACATTGCAAGGATTAATGAGGAGATATGTAGTAAAAGCTATGAACACAAAGAAATGCAGGGAATGGGAGCCACTCTGGTAATTCTTGCAGTATGTGGACCGGATTGTGCCATTTTAAATATTGGAGACAGCAGGGCGTACTATTTTGATGGTGTAACTCTGACACAGATTACAAAAGATAATACGGAAGGACAAAGAATGCTTGATTTGGGGATATTGTCGAGAAAAGAACTCATGAATTTCCCGGCAAGAAAACATTTGAACCGTTATATGGGATATAATGAGGGCGGCTTTGTCCTGCAGGCGGATGTATATTACCTTCATGTCAAATCAGGTATGGTTCTTCTTTGCAGCGACGGTGTTACGGATTCCCTTACAGACTATGAAATTAAAAATATATTACTTACTGAAAGGGATATCAATTATGCAGGAAAGAAAATAATGGAACGGGCTGTTACAATGCAAAATGCGGATAATGCGACGGTCATGCTTATAAATATTGGGAGGTGATAACGTGCCCCAGACAAACCTCATAGGAAAATCTATTCTTGGATATACAGTCATTGAGAAACTTGGTTCCGGCGCATTCGGAACCGTTTACAAGGCGGTCAAAACGAATCCGGCGGGACAATATATAAGGGCGCTTAAACATATAACGATTCCCACGCAAAAACAATATAATTCTGTTCTTAATTCTATGGGCGGGGATGTTTCTAAAGCAGATAATTATTTTTCGGGAATGTTAAAAGAAATAATTTCCGAGATTCAAATATTAAATAATTTATCAGAAAATGGTGTAGAGCATATTGTCAGGTATTATGAAAATGATATTGCAGTTACCGACTCACCGAGGCGGTATGACATTTATATTCTGATGGAGTATCTGACCCCGCTTGAGGATTATATTCAAAATAATATATTTACAGTAAATGATGTTGTCAGGCTGGGAATGGATATTTTAAAGGGGCTTCGTTCGTGTCATGAGAATGGAGTCATTCACAGAGACATTAAGGACGACAATATTTTTGTGTCCGGAAACGGCGAATATAAAATTGGAGATTTTGGAGTTTCCAAGATGATTAAAGATAGCTGGAGAGCGGAATCATTAAAGGGAACACCGAATTTTCTTGCACCCGAGGTATATCTGGGAAAGGAAGGATATACAAAGTCTGTTGATTTGTATTCTTTGGGAATTGTATTATACAGATGGTTGAACTTTGGCAGGAATCCTTTTCTGCCGCATTTTCCGGCCCAGTACTTTGCGCAGGATGAAGATAACGCATTTGAGGAACGAATGAGCGGAAAAAAATCGGATTTTCCGTCACTTGGCGGGGAGAAGGTCGGAGAGGTTATCATACAGGCAATTTCAAATAAATCTGAAAGGTTTCAGAGTGCTGAAGAATTTTTGTCGGCGTTAGAGGAAGCTGTTAACGGTACTGCCTGTGAGATTTTAGAACAAAGTGTGAAATTTGACGCAAGGCTTCGGACAAGCGCGATTACAGACACTGAAAAAAAAGAGTATTCATCAACAATTGGAGAAGTGTTTCCCATTGCGCATGAGGATGTATCGAATCCTGCCGGGAAAGGTAACTCCATTAATAAACATCTGTTTGACAGTATTGGAGAGCCGTCGATAGAGAATTCGGATAAGAATGAATTAAATTCGGATATAAAATGCAGTTTAATTGCCCCTGTTCCGATTGTGGACGAATCGGAAGTTCCGGAAGCTTTGGACTACAAAGTTATCAACAAAATTATTTATATTATACCGGTCATTCTCTTGGCAATTGGTATTAGTGTATATTTTATTGTAGTTCCGAAAATATACGGACAGATAATTTCACTTGTGGATTGGCTGGGCACAGACCTGCAGAGTATAGTTGATACGCTGCGTGATTCTGATACTGTCATGGCTAAAGTTCATGGTATGGTTGGTATGCGTATCTTTTGGTATATTTGGATAATTGCATTTGTCACATCACTTTTCTTTGTGGGCCGTCAGCTGCAAAAAAGAAAGGAGCCCTATGCAGCGAATGCCCTGTTGCAAAAAAAGGAACCTTATTATCTGGTTCAGGATATAATGACGGAGCTTGGAAAGACCGGCCAGCGGGTCCATAACAAAGAATTGGATGCATTTATATATCAAATCAGACGTCTCGAGGGTAAATTAAGGGCGGAAAGTGACTTTGGATATGGAAATAAAACCGTTATACAGTGCGAAAATAATATCGCAAAACAGCTTCAATATCTTTATGAATCTGTTCCGGGTCTTAATGAGGAAAATCTGTCGGATTGCTTAACGGCCTTAAAGGAGGCTGTATTAAATATTGAAGCATTATTAAGACGCAGAATGGAATTGAAAAAGCGGTGACAGATAATTGATGGAAAACGTGTTAAGAAAATAGGTTCGTATTAAGATATCTTTATAAATTGGCTTCATAAATTAAATTCATAAATTGACTTCTCAAAAAAATATGGAAAAAATATTTAAAAAGTTGTATACTGTCTCTATAGATTGTAATTCTGTAACACACGCGGCAGTAGCCCAACAGCCATTCAAGCATGGCATGGCAGTCAGGCTGTTTGTCTGCGAACGCGAGAATAAAATAAGTTCCGGTATGGAGCAGTGAGGGGGATAATTAATAATATGAGGTTAGTAACAAGGTCAGATTTTGATGGATTGGCATGTGCGGCGCTTTTGAAAGAAGCGGGGATTATTGACAGTTGGAAGTTTGCGCATCCGAAAGACCTGCAGGATGGTCTTATTGAGGTAAATGAAAATGACTGCCTTGCCAATGTTCCGTTTGTTGAGGGATGCGGTTTGTGGTTCGACCATCACAGCAGCGAGCAGGAGAGACAGGAGCTTGAAGGAAAATATAAGGGCGAGAGCCGGATTACTCCTTCGTGCGCGCGCATAATATATGAATATTATGGGGGAAAAGAGAAGTTTCCTCAGTTTGACGATATGATGGAGGCCGTTGACAAGGTGGATTCGGCAAACCTTACTATAGACGAGGTGCTTAATCCGTCCGGCTGGATTCTCGTAGGGTTTATCATGGACCCAAGAACCGGGCTTGGGCGTTGGAGGAATTTCAGGATATCCAATTATCAGCTTATGGAGATGCTGATTGACGCGTGCAGAACAATGACGACAGAGGAGATTCTTGCAATTCCTGACGTTGTGGAGCGTATAGAAGTATACCATGAACAGACGGAGAAGTTTAAGGAAATGGTAAAAGCTAATACGAGGGTTGAGGGAAATGTTATTATTTCTGATTTACGCGGCGTTGACCCTATATATTCCGGAAACCGTTTCATGATATACAGCATGTATCCGGAACAGAATATATCCGCATGGATTGTGTCCGGAAAAGGCGGAGAAGGCTGCTCAGTGGCAGTCGGTTACAGCATAATAAACCGTACTTCAGACGTTAATGTTGGAAGTCTCATGTTAAAATACGGCGGCGGCGGTCACAAAGCGGTCGGAACATGCCAGTTCAATGATGAGACGATGGATGAAAAGGTTCCGGAGCTTCTAAAGGAGCTTGTGGAGCTGAGCAAGTAATAAAAAATAAAATTGGCGGCGCGGATTAAACATTGTTTAGCTGCGCCGCCTGTATATAAAAACTATCCCGGGAAGTCCGGGTGATGGACTTCCCGTTCAAGTTACCGGTCACTATATTCTTTTATAATATCGGTTATTATATCGTACAGCGGTTCAACCGTATAATCACCGATTATCGGCTCAAGATGAGAATCGCCTATGCCCGAATCATCCGTCAGAAAAACATATTCGCCGTTCGTGCATATTGCAAGCGCGCGTCCGAACAGCTCCGTGTCCCTCTCGGCGTTAGATGAAACAACCGGAATGAAGTGAACGCCCATTTTTGAGGCTTTTTTGACGGTTTCGTATATTTTATCGCTTGTTTCAGTATGCGGAGGGGCGTCAAATATAAGGAAAGCCAGTTTCACGGAGTCTTTATCCCATGAAGAGGAATTAATGCTTTCATCAAGTATCTGCGATACTGCTTCCGGCGTGTCGCCGCCGCCGTCCGCCGACTGGTCGTTGATATTTTTCTGTATCTCTTTTACGTCTGTAGAAAAATCAAAGCATTTGGTAACATAATCGTCGCCCTCGTCCCGGTAGAAATTGACGCTGTAACGCATATTATCCGTTCCGGCCTCTCTTGTGATTTTTGAGAAATCCTCCTGAAGAAATGTCATCTCGTCGGTCATGGAGCCGGTTGCGTCCATTATGAACATAATGTCCATTTTTTTGTGTTTGTCAGGCGTCGAATCAAGCGTTATTTCGATTGCATTATCGGAAACCTGGACTGTCTTGCCGTTAGTTTGGCCGTTGTTATTGTTGCTGCCATTTTGCCCTGTCTTGTCGGAATCTTTGTCCGAATCTTTATTGTCAGCGTTAAACGCAAAGTTCTCTGCGGAGCCATCGTCTTTTATCGCATTTATCTTTGCAGGCTTATCCTTGTCCTCGTAAAACAGGTATGCGACTCCGGTTTTATCCGAAACAGATTCCCATAGCGTCTTTCCGTCTGTATCCTCCAATGTGACAGTCCGGTTTGGCAGCGCGTCCCCGTTGGAATTCTTTACGGTAACGGCTATTCTGTTACATGGGTTGAGGCCGTAGGAAGGAAAAGCGATGGAATCCTTTTTTACGAGATTTGTGAAATATCCCCAGTTATTGTTGTCATTCCATCTGCCGGCGGTCAGCAGACCGGCTTCGGCTTTTGGTTCAGCGGGATGTGTTTCATCAGTCGCCCTATCTTTTGTCGAAATTTTTTCGACATGGGAAGACGCTTTCTCAGACAGTTCTGTTGATTCTATGGAGACGTCCTCGGAACCTTCCGACGCATAGGTATCACTTGCAGTTCCTGCGTCCCCTGCGCCTTCTAAATCTACCTCACCTGCAACTGCTTCTGAATTGTCTGACATATCTGACGCAGACATATCTGAATCTTTCACGCTGAAGTCTTCGGCAGTCCCGGTATCTGCCGATTTTTCAGCCGGGCCCGCGCATGCCGTAAGAAGTGATACTGACATAGCCAGGGCTAATATGGCTGCCCACGGCTTTTTTAAAATACTCCGTTTCTTCATAATGACTCCTCCTTTTAACTCTTTACTCTTTCTTTATAGTTATATGTTATATATGTAAATGCATTGTATGAAACAATTTTAAGATTAATATATAGTAAGTTTGATACACGGTAAGTTATAATATATATTTCGTGCCGTACTGGTATTTCTTACAATAATAATTAAAAAATTTGCATATTTCATAACGTACTTTGGAGTTACATGATAGGGGCGCGGACACTAGAGCGTGTCTGAAAATTGCTTTCCGAC
>JAAVXK010000052.1 GCA_022790615.1 Lachnospiraceae bacterium | reverse complement strand
TAAAAACAATTTGTTATCACCTGCAACCAAACCGTTTTCCATAGCTGTATAAATATACGGCGCATACCAGTCATATGCTTCTACATCATTAAAGCCTAAAAGCTTATCGGTTATTTCCAAACCCATAGCGCGTATCATTACAGTTACAAATTCCGCTCTGGTTATATTGTCTGATAATCTTAATCCGTTATCTCCCGAGATTATACCCTTCTCAAACAGCTCCTTTATTTCCCGTTCCGCCCAATGCCCTTTAAGCTCCTCTTGTATTACCACTTCCGACTTATTTATCGGGTCTGCTGTCGGGACAGGTGATATTGTCGGAGTAGGCGTAGTATCCGTATAAGCACCGTCTCCCCTGCTTTGGGCAGCATGAGCGCCGCCTCCTCCTCCGCCACTGCCGCCTGTACTTCCATTATTTACGGAAGGCGTGGATGTAGGAATGATTTCCGCTGTTCCCTCAAATATCGGGTTTCCTCCGAAATAGAGATAGCCGCCATCGGCAGTCTTAGCCTTAACCGATGTGCCGTTTACTATTACTCCCTGCATCTTATTATAGCTGTAAAAGGTCGTGTTTGTAATATCGTCCTTGTCAAAATTGGTCGAAAGTATCTCAAAGGTCTGACCATTCGGTCGGAATGATATTGACGCTACCGGCTCTGTACTCTTAAAAAGAAGCTTATCCTTAAGGCTGTTATCCTCAATATATGTACCATCCATCATGAACACTGACTGTACATTACCATTCTTATCCTCCGTCACATAAAGGGTTGACGCATCTGTCCTATATCTGCCTAACGTAACATCACGCTTTTGGTTGAGGTCGTTCAAATGATAGTAGTAGGAGTTAGTATAGTCGCCCGTCTTATTGTTAATCAGTCTGTAGGTAAAGCTGTTCGCAGCGCCCTCAGGCAGTCCGGTATCAATTTTACTCGTTTGAGTGCTGAAATCCTCACCGATATTTTCGGGTACAACCACAACGTCATATGTTACATCACCAACCGCCTGCTTATGATAGACTGCCTTTTTCATCGGCTGGAATGAACCTGCCGCTCCCGAGAAGGTCGCTTCCTCTAATGAAGCCTTTTCAAAGTCCTCAGCCCCGACAGGCGTAACCTCCACATTCACATCATCAAAATGACTTCTCGCAACGCAGGTATCATCGTCAATCGAAATATTCGCCGACGGCAGCATATGCCAATATTGCTGGTACGTCTGTGGTTCAACCTTGTTTTTCGGTCTTATGTAATCGCTTATAATGAACAGCTTTTGCTTTTTATCATAAAGCACTGCTCTTTCTTGTGTATCTGCGTCTTTGCACAATGGCGTGGAATATGAAACATAATCATATAAGTCTGTAAGCTCCTGTCCGAGACATTTACCGTCATATGTACTTATCGCAAGACATTTATCATTCATTGTAACCAAATTATGGCTTTGCGAAGACATCATTTTTGAACGAATGTCTCCTGTAAGCACTGCTCCGTAGCCCTGGTCCGTAAGCAAGAATTTTCCGTATGCATACATGGCTACCGAAAGCTGGTCATAATGCTTATGGCTTCCGTCACCCTTAGACGCGAAATTCAGCGCTATTGCTTTATCCGTCCAGTCTGAGCGCATTACGGTTCTCAAACCATCAGGCATTATAATTGATGTGAAATCGGGAACACTTATAGATTTTCCTTGTGTTGCAAAATATTCAAGCTCAGGCATATCTCCGAGTTCAGTGTTATCATACCACTTTTTCGCCTGCGCATAAACAGTTGTTTCCGTATAGCTTGTATCATCTCCCCAGTTAAACGATTTAAAGCCCGGCGCCATAGTATAGCAAAACGCCTTTACCATTTTCCTTATCTGTTCATTGTCATACGCAGTATATGGCGATTCCGTTCCCGTTTGCGACGCAACCTGAATAGGTTTGTACAGAGTGGTAAGCAGGGTATCTATATATCCGCTTGTCAGCTCTACGCACGAACCGTCCTCAAGCGCAAAAAGACCGTTCAGACGATGATTCTCCTCCTGTGTCAATTTAAGCCAATCATCAAAAACCTCAAACTCTTTAAACCTTGAAACTATATCATATACCCCCAAAGTCGCAAAAGAACCCCAGTTGTTTGTAGCCGTTCCGTAGTATTCAATCGCCTCCCATCTCGCCATCAGCCACAGATGCTTAAGAATCGCCGTGAATATCTCGGGCGTCATATATTTGCTTTCTATAACCTGATAGACATTACGCGAAACAGCGTCCAAATGGTTTGACATATCCAAAGAATTCATAACGGTTGTATCTACGCCAACCGAGTTTATGAGTGCCATTTGCTGTCTCAAAAATGTATAGGCGAACTCCTCTTTTTTAGTATAATCATATGCGTATGCCGGAATATTTAAAATTCCTCCGCGATGCAAAAAACACAGCTTTCCTTTGATTTTCGTATTATCACTTGTTATGTAATCCCACGTATCATCTTCATGACACGAAAATGTATAATGCTCGGAGAAACTATTCCAGCATAAACTGTTTTCTTCCCAATCGGAATCATTATACTGATACAGCAT
>JAAVXK010000109.1 GCA_022790615.1 Lachnospiraceae bacterium | reverse complement strand
AAGAAGATTACAAAGTTTGTTAAGATGCAGATGGACGAGAATCCAAAGTGGAATATTGAGTCCATGGGCGCCAGTGGAACCGGAGGCAAGACATATACGTATTCGATGCCGAGCCGGAGATTGTCCGTAATGTATCCTGACGAGGATTCCATTAGCGAGATTAAGGATGCGATAAAGACGATTCTTGACGGAAAGAAACTGAAAAAAGATAAAGACAAAGACGGTAGTAACGATAAGGATAAGGAAAAAGATAACGGTAAAGATAATAATGAAAGCTCCCAGGCAAAAAAGGGAGAGTAACACATTATATGTACAATAATTTGAGGAGGAGTACATGTTAGTAGGTAACTGGATTAGGGAAGGACGTTTTTCGGTATTTTTCCGGCTTCTGTTAGTTGTTTTTGATATAATAGCAATCAACTTGAGTTCGTATCTTGCGCTGCTTGTCAGGTTTGAGCTCAAGTGGTCGTCAATAGAACCCGAATGTCTTGAGGCAGTTAACCGTCTGTGTGTTCTGAATACGGCTATAACCGTTTTGATATTTTTTATATTCAGGCTGTATAACAGTCTTTGGAGATATGCGAGCGTGCGCGAGATGGTTAATATCATGTTTGCCTGTATCATCGCGGCTGTCCAGCATATAACGGCTCTTTTTATGTGTTACAAGTATTTCACAAAGAGTTATATTTTTGTATATTCCCTGTTACTTTTGTCATTTGTTATGATAATAAGGTTTTCTTATAGGCTGTCACGACATATATTCAGTCTGTACAGCCACGGTGAGACAGCGCGCAACACGATGATTATAGGCGCTGGCGAGGCCGGCAATATGGTTATGAACGAACTTATACTCAGCAACCATCTTGATTCAAGAATTAAATGTATTATAGATGATGACAAATCAAAACATAACACTTACATCCATGGCGTGAAAGTAGTCGGAGGACGTGAAAAGATTCTGGACGCGGCGGAGAAATATGCAATAACCGAAATTATAATAGCAATGCCGTCGGCGCCGAAAAAAGATATAAGCGATATTGTGGATATATGCAAGCATACAAGGGGAGAACTTAAAATTCTTCCAGGCATGTACCAGCTCGTCAACGGCGAAGCGACGCTGGACAAGCTAAGGAATGTTGAAATTGAGGACCTGCTTGGCAGGGAGCCGGTGAAAGTCGATATGAAATCAATAATGGAATATGTTTTCGATAAAGTCGTGCTTATAACGGGCGGCGGAGGCTCCATAGGAAGCGAGCTCGCAAGGCAGATTGCGGCGCATTCTCCCAAAAAACTTATAATAGTTGATATATATGAGAACAACGCGTACGATATACAGCAGGAGATAAAACACGACTATCCGGAGCTTGAGATGATTGTCCTTATTGCTTCAGTAAGAAACACGGAGAGGATGGACAGCATATTTGCAAAGTACAGGCCGGACATAGTGTATCATGCGGCGGCCCATAAGCATGTTCCGCTTATGGAGGACAGCCCGAACGAAGCGATTAAAAACAATGTTTTCGGCACGTATAAGACGGCGCTTGCAGCGGATAAGTACGGATGTAAGAAATTTGTCCTCATATCGACCGATAAGGCTGTGAACCCGACTAATATAATGGGCGCATCCAAGAGAATATGCGAGATGATTCTGCAGTCGTTTAATAAAAAGTCGGACACGGAATTTGTTGCGGTCAGGTTTGGAAACGTCCTTGGCAGCAACGGAAGCGTCATACCTCTTTTCAGGAAACAGATAGAGGCGGGCGGTCCTGTTACGGTTACGCACCCCGATATTATCAGGTATTTTATGACAATCGAGGAGGCCGTCTCGCTTGTGCTTCAAGCCGGCGCATATGCGCACGGCGGGGAAATATTCATTCTTGACATGGGACAGCCCGTTAAGATTATGGACCTTGCAAAAAATCTTATCAGACTCTCAGGCTACAGGCTTGGCGAGGACATTGAAATTAAGATAACCGGGCTCAGACCGGGAGAGAAGCTCTATGAGGAGATGCTTATGAACGAGGAGGGTCTTCAGAAAACGGACAACTCGCTTATATATATCGGAAAGCCTCTCCAATTTGACGAGGAGAAGTTTTTTGAGCAGCTTGAGGCGCTGTATGAGTATGCGTATGACGAGAATGATAATATTAAGGGCGTCGTTGAGCAGATTGTTCCGACATACAGGGAAAAGGATGTCGATAAGAGCAGGGACAAGGCGATTCTCGCAAGCGAATACAAACAGCTGAACGACAGGGAAATTAACCATAAAAAGCTAGTGGGGCTCAGCAAGCTGCGATAGCCGGGGTAGTTGCGGCCATATATGGTAAAGAAGGGTGAACGGTTTAAAGAATGAAAGATTTACACATGGTTAAATCTTACAATACTGGTTAGGAGTTTAGGAGGGGTAAGTTTGGAAAAGATTATATTTTCACCGCCGGATATATCAGAGGAGGAGATAGCGGAGGTTGTCGATACCCTTAAGAGCGGTTGGATTACAACGGGGCCAAAGACAAAGCGGCTTGAGGAAGAGATTGCAAGGTTCTGTCACACTAAAAGGGCTGTCTGCCTTAATTCGGCGACGGCATGTATGGAGCTTGCGCTGCGTATGTTCGGTGTTGGCGAGGGTGACGAGGTAATAACAACCGCTTACACTTATACCGCGACTTGCAGCGTCATTTGCCATGTAGGCGCCGTGCCCGTTATACTTGATACCGGAAAGGACTCATATGAGATAGACTATGAAGCGATATCCGGGGCCATAACAGAGAGGACAAAGGTTATAATGCCCGTCGATATTGCGGGAGTGATGTGCGACTATGACAGAATCTTTGACATAGTCAACTCAAAACGTTCCATGTTTCGTCCGGCTTCTGACTTTCAGGAGAAATTCGGAAGAATTATTGTGCTTGCCGACGCAGCGCACAGCTTTGGGGCGGTAAGAGACGGAAAAATGAGCGGAGAGGCTGCGGATTTCTCATCATTTTCTTTCCATGCGGTCAAGAATTTTACTACTGGCGAGGGGGGAGCCCTCGTATGGAAGCCCAATGATAATATTGATGATGAGGAGTTATACAGGCAGTTTCAGCTTCTGTCTCTTCACGGTCAGTCAAAGGATGCGCTTGCAAAGACAAAGGCCGGGGCGTGGGAGTACGATATTATGGAACCGTATTACAAATGTAATATGACGGATATTATGGCGTCGATCGGACTGATACAAATGAAAAGGTATGATGCGCTTCTGGCGAGAAGACGCGATATAATGAAGATGTACTATGACGGCCTTGACAGCAGTAAGGTCAGCGTGATTACGCATTATACTAAAAACAGCACGTCATGCGGGCATCTCTGTCTTGTAAGGGTAAAGGGGGCGGACAGGGAGCGATGCAATAGGATTATAACCGCGATGGCACAAAAGGGAGTGCCGCTTAACGTGCATTTTAAGCCGCTTCCCCTTCTTTCCGCATATAAAAAACGCGGATATGATATAGCGGATTATCCAAATGCATATGCAATGTATAGCAATACGATTACTCTGCCGCTTCACACGAAACTTACCGACGAGCAGGCAGCGTATATTATTGACAGTTTTAATGAGACGTTGGAAAACGTATTATAACCATATATATGGCGCATAGCGTTTACTATACATATGACGACGCGGCTGTATACTGGCGGTCGAAAAGACTGGCCGTGACAGATTCAATGACGAACCATGTGCATCCGGCGGAGTCTGCCATGTCTTTTACACAGGGCAGAATGATATTTTTGAAGGGAGGAGACATTTATGCTTGAAAAGTGGGAGAATCTTCCTGAATGTATGAGAAATGATGAAGTGAAAAAATATTACATGAGGCTGAAAGAGAAAGAAAACAGCCTTTTTATTAAGAGATTATTCGACATATGGATGTCTGTTTTTCTACTGCTATTACTTGCACCGGTATTAATAGCAACCGCTGTAATGATTAAGCTTGACTCGCCAGGTCCTGTCATATTCAGGCAGACGAGGGTAACAGCTTATAACAGAGATTTTACAATATATAAATTCCGCAGTATGGTTCATAACGCGGCCGCACTGGGAAGCAGCGTCACCGTGTCAAATGACTCGAGAATAACGAATATGGGACGGCTTATGAGAAAGTACCGCATTGACGAGCTTCCGCAGCTAATTAACGTGCTAAAGGGAGATATGTCGTTTGTCGGAACGAGGCCCGAGGTACGCAAGTATGTGGACGCATATACTTCCGAGATGATGGCGACGCTTCTTATGCCGGCAGGCATAACATCCAACGCAAGTATAATGTACAGGGATGAGGACGAGCTTCTGTCGGATTCAGGCAATGCGGATAAAACTTACATTGATATAATTCTTCCGGCAAAGATGGAATATAACCTGCGGAGTATTAAGAGGTTCAGCCTTGTGTCGGATGTTATAACTATGATAAGGACTGTGTTAGCGGTATTATGAATATAGAATAACTTCATTGAATCCTGAGGCTTATGCTATGTTGACAAGGTAGCGTGCAGTCGGTTAGTCTAAAGGTGAATATAAGGTATTGGCAATTGTATGCCGATATAATATATGATACATGGAGGTTTGCAGGCCGTAGATTATTGCCTGCAGTAACAGACGGGACAGGGATGTGATTCTATGAATATTGGTGAGGCCAGAAAGATTTATTCGGCAAAAATAGGCGAGTTTTGGGATAAGAAGCTCGAACTTGCACAGAAGAAAAAAGATTTGGAGGCACGAAGGGGATTAGCCTCTGACGATGGGGGAAAATTTTCTGAGGAAGCGGCGGTACTTGAATTGTCATATAATGCCGTTACGGAAAAGTATGAGGAATACAAGAGCTTTATGGCAAAAATTATGGAGATGCACTCGTGCATAGCAAACGCCGAATCTGCTAAGCAGCAGGGCGAGGCGATGAAAGAGTATGGAGTTGAGATGTCGAAGCTCCTTGAAGTTGCAAGAAGAATCTCCAGGGGGGCGACAGTTCCTGCGCAGGATGAGAAGAAGCTTATGGATTACAGTATGGAGCTGTACATGTCGGCAAAAAATATGGCTATGCTGAATAAAATGAAAGAGAAAGAGGAATGTGATTCCTTATGGGATGACGAGGAAGAACCGAAAGAAAGGGAGAGCGCTATGGATATAGCCGATTCCAAGGAAATTGCATTCGACGCCCCTGAGCTTGTTGACGTTGCGGATGTTATGCCTTCTGCGGAGGGTTGATGTGGTCGTCTGAGATGGATTCTGACATAATAGTCCTTATATTTTGATTGTTGCTCACCGCGAGCCAGAGTTTGCAGTACTGGGATATTGGTGAGCTTTCTTTTAGCGGCAGTATGCCAAGTCTGCGGTATTCGCCTACGGTTTTATATTCAGAGCCGCTTTCAGACAGGCCTGTGAGAAACATTGGAATGTTTTTTGAAGAGGCCTCTTCCGTGAACTTTTTAAGTTTTTCGTCTACACAAATAGTACCTGAGTGGTAACTGCCGAATAAAATTGCCTTGACTCCGTAATATATATTTGGCAGCTCCATGCCGACATAAGGATATATGCAAAGTATCTGCGAGGAATCAGGCGTAAGCGTATATTCATAATTGAATCCGAGCATGGAATGCCTGGCGCCGGCTACGTTCGTGTAATTTGGATTCTTCATTACTTTTTCATTACAATATTTTGCAAACCAGCTGTCTTTAACGCTGTATATATCCGCACTGTAAGGAATGGGCGGCTGCAATCTTGTCCCGGCATGTATTGTGGCGGCACCGTTTGTTTCTCCAAAGCCGGTTGTATTTGTATTCGCATAGCTGACATACAGGCCGGTTCCGGGTTTGTCTTTTATGAAGCGTACTGCGGCGTTAAAGTTTAAAAGGCCGTTTGTCCTTTTATCGTCAAGTATATATGCGCTTGATACAAGAACAATCGGAATTCCTGCATCTCCGAGCATATAACTTAGGAGGGCGGCGCTGTATTGAAGCGTGTCTGTTCCATGCGTAATTATAACGCCGTCATATTTTTTTGTGTTTACAGCGTTTCGTACGGCCGAGGCAAGCGTTAAAACATTGTCCGCCGTAATATTTTCACTTAGAATATTATAAGGCTCGTAAGGCGTGAAATTACAGCCGCTGTCGTACATTTGATTGTACATTTCAATTATTCGGTACGCTGACTGGCTGCTGTTGTCAATGAGACCGTTATTATTAATTTTGCTTCCAATAGTTCCGCCTGTTAAGATTGTAAAAATATTCATACAGTGCTCCTAACTTTATTCTCGCGTACGCAACGAAGTGAAGACTCAAACGTAAGCTTGCTAGAGTGTATTTGACTATGTGACGCATATACTGCTCATTCTAATGAATAATAAATGATTATATCGTTTACAGCTATCCTATACAATGTTATTATTTACTTATAAAAGCAATGTCCGCCCGTAATGCGCCTATTACTTAAAGTACGAAGGGTTATGCCGTATATGGTAAAGCTGTGTTCCATGAATGGATTCTAACATATATTTTTACCAATTACAACGAATATAATACGAAAAGCCTGCGGCACAGCGTAAAAAAGCTTTGGCGGGTAGTGAAAAAGGGCGGTGGGATTGGCGAAGGAGGAAATACTATATGGGAAAGAAAGGTTACGGAAAATATGTGGCGGCCGCGTTAGTTTTCTGTGCGTTAGCCGGAACGGCCGGCTTATTATTGTCATGTTCCGGAAAAGATAATACTGTGCCTGCGCCGGAAAATCAAGAGGCGTCTGGCCTGCAGTCTGACGCGGGGGCAGAACAAAGGGAAATTACGCCGGAACGACAGGAACCAAAGCACGAGGATAACGAAGATACGAATGAACCTGATGAACCGGTGCAGTATACAATTATACGTCCTGAAGGCAGTACTTTAGAGACAAGGATTGCCGTTCCTGAGGGTTATAGCAGGAGCAAAGTTAAGGAAGGGAGTCTTGGCAGTTTTTTGCGCAGTTATCCTATGAAAAAGGACGGAAAGCCTGTTCTTTTGTATGACGGGAGTAAAAAGGGCAATCAGAGCGCCCATGCCGCGGTATTTAAGCTTCCGATTGAGCCGGAGGATTTACAGCAGTGCGCGGATTCGGTTATGCGTGTATATGCGGAGTATTTTTGGAAGACAGGGCAGATAGACAGAATAAAATTTCATTTTGTCGACGGTTTTCTGGCGGATTATGCGAGATGGCGCGACGGCGGCAGGATTCAGGTTGGTAATAATGGCTCAGGCTGGGTACAGTCCGCTTCCTATGACGATTCCTATTCCAATTTTAAAAAGTATATGCGAATTGTGTTTGCTTATGCCGGCACGCTTTCCATGGAAAAAGAGTCTGAGAAGATATCGCTTGGGAAACTGCGTATCGGGGACATTTTTATAAAGGGCGACAGTCCGGGGCATGTTGTGATGGTAGTGGACGTCTGTAAAGACAGCGAAGGAAAAAAAGCTTTTTTACTTGGTCAGGGATATATGCCGGCGCAGGAATTCCATCTCCTTAATAATCCCAGACGTGAAGGAAATCCCTGGTATTATGAGGAGGATGTGAGTTATCCGTTTGAAACGCCGGAGTATACGTTT